>CAYJVD010000085.1:0-2518 GCA_964373585.1 uncultured Candidatus Saccharibacteria bacterium | reverse complement strand
CCCTTTTAAGGAGACGGTCGCAGGTTCGATCCCTGCTGGGCGCACCCCAAACCAGAGTTTCGCTTCGCGAAACACGGTTTGGGGTAGCCTGATTTTGATTTTGGGGGCGGAAAAATTTTTAATCATTGAATTCACAAGATTTAGGTCGTAAAAAAAGCAGAAGTACTGATTTTTTGTTTGGACTTTTCTGTTTCGGGTTGACTTTTCTGTTAATTTTGATACCATGTAAAAAATTGATCCTTTATAAATGATGGAGGTGAAAATAAATGGGTATGACCCATGGGCAAGGCACAGGGTTTTCGAACTACTTGGATCACGAAAAGCTATTAACGGATGTCATTTTAGCGACTTGCGATAGGCAAATTGAGTGGCACGAAGTGTATGGCGTAAGCAACATCAACAATTTGTATTGGGGTCGGACAGTTTTTCGCGCTAAATTCTCGGGACTAGATCTTGATTTGAGAAGAGAGTATCTGGTCGCGATGCCCGGCAGTGCGCTACCCGAGGGTATGGTCGGATATTTTTTGATGGTGAATTGTGGGGACGGGCAGATAACCCTTGGCGACAAAGCTGCCTTTGGGTATGCCATTGATTTTCAGGATAATAAATCCCAAATCGAAAATCTTTTTACGCAGGTTTACAACAGGGCTCGTGGTAGGGAGGTCTGAAATGACCAGAAAATTCGGTGCTTTGCCACCACCTGGTTCTGGATGGCAAATCGGCAAAACTGCGGCGCCAATTTCGGAGGAAAATAGTATGGGAAATCGTGATATCCGTGCTGCTTTGCTCTATCATAACGGAACCAAATATCCTGACGGAGACTTACTGGTTAAGGACTATACCTTTGATTCAACGCAACAAGTTGTGGTGTTTAAGCGATATCCGGGACTTGCGCCCATCACCCTTTCCCCAGACGCCCAGCCAGGAAAAATATCTGTCCTTGATGCCATCACCGGACAAATCTATCCTTCCCGTGGAGAGCAAGTGCCGGATATCAATACGTTGGCAAAAATTCTACATTTCTCGGCCGGTATCACAAAGAGAATAAATATATATGGCAACAAGAACAGGCCTTTTAGAGCGGCGGCCTGCACTGGCGCCTTGTATCACATAGAGCTTTATGTGGTCTGCGGCGACTTGCCGGGCCTGGAGGCGGGAGTGTATCACTTTGATGTCGGAGGATCTCTGCGGCAGTTGCGTAGCGGAGATTACCGCGCCATTTTGCGAGAAGCAAGCGACTTTGAGCCGAGCGTCTCTAACGCACCTGCTATCCTTCTTTACACCGATGTCTTTTGGCGCAACGCAATAAAGTACGAGAGTCGTGAGTACCGCCATACATTTTGGGACTGCGGGACTATATTAGCAAATACCTTGGCTGTTGCCACAGCATGCGGTATTCCAGCCAAAGTAGTCGCTGGATTCGTCGATAGTTCTGTTGATAAACTTCTGGACATTGAAACTATCCGTGAATCAACGATTGTGATGGTTTCTCTTGGGCACTCACCATCAGGCAATAGCCAGAAAGGCAAATCCGAAATTCCTTCGGTGAGCCGGTTGTCATTAGAGGTTTTCCCTAATCCAGAAAATGAGAAACCTTTCCCCGCGATAGCGGATATTCACACCAGTTCTTCGCTGGAAACCTTGGAGGATGTTGCTGTTTGGCGAGCACAAATTCCTGATCTGCGAGCCGAAAATCTTGGGGGAAACCTCATCAAACTGAAACCCTGCAAGATACGGGAAGTAGCCCCGGACCCCGTAGGGTCGGTGATTATACGCAGGGGATCTACGCGTCATTTTGGGCGCGTCCCAATATCCCTTAGGGAATTATCGACAATTCTTTGTCGTACTAGCAATCCTGTCCCCGCAGATTTCCTTACGGTGGGCCGCGTGCCGCTCAATGATATATACTTGATTGTGAACGATGTAGGGGGGCTTGAGCCCGGCACTTATGTGTTTCTTCGTCGCGAGAATGCTCTTGAGCGGCTCGCAGAAGGAGACTTCCGAGATAAGGCCAAAGCCCTTGCAGTAGATCAGGATCTTGCGGGTGACGCGAGTGTAAACATATATTTCCTATGCGATCTCGCCCCCATTTTAGAGGCCTTTGGCAATAGGGGATATCGCGCGGCACAGTTAGACGCCAGTATCACCGCGGGCAGAATGTACTTAGCCGCTTACGCGCAAAAACTTGGCGCGACCGGCCTTACGTTCTTTGATGATCGCGTGACTAGCCTTTTTTCTCCGCATGCCGAGGGCAAGAGCGTGATGTTCCTGCTGGCTTTGGGTAAGCGAGCCGTCAGGGCCTAAGACGATCAGCGGTTGAAGTCTCACTTCAGCCGTTTTTTATTTCCAAAAGCGTTCCCCTTGGATTAACTTTTGTGTTGAGTTATGATATAATTTAGTCAGCACATCGCGCGAATGAAGGGGGGCGCTATGGTAGATATTTTTCCGAGGCCGGATTTTTCCAAGATCTTTGATTTCGAGCCCAATCAATATGCCCAGTTTTGGGAATCATCTAGGG
>CAYJVD010000084.1:0-2546 GCA_964373585.1 uncultured Candidatus Saccharibacteria bacterium | reverse complement strand
GATTTGAAGAATCGGATTTGAAGAAGACGGGAAGGGTGATGACTTCTCACGTCCAGTCGTGATTCTCAAAAAATTTAACGCCCACTCCTTCCTTGTCGTGCCGCTTACTGCTTCTGGAAAGACCGGAAAATATTATTTTCCGATTGGCGAAGTGCATGGGCGTAGATCAAGCGCGGTCCTCTCTCAACTGCGCTTTATTGATTGTAAGCGGCTGATTAATAAAACCGGCGTTGTGGAGAAAAAAAATGTTTGCGGCACTAAGAAAAGCCGTCCTCGAAGCGAATTTCAAGGAGCGGCTTTCCTGATTTTCTCCCCGCCAGAGACGGGGCGAGCCCGAAGGCCATTTATATCTTCATTCTAGCTGAGTGATATTCCAGTGTCAATACGACGTCATATTGCATAAGTTCAGATACGTTTGAGACTCTGAAACGCACTACACAAGGCAGTCTTGTGCAATACAAGCTATAAGCACGAAGCACCAAGCACAAGTAGGAAGCACGAAATTCGAAACATTTTGAATATACACGAAGACTCACTTCGAACATTTATCAATCAAACATTAAACTGCAATCTATAAAGCAGTTTATAGGTCGGGCTTGTTTTCATAAGCTCTTTGTGGGTACCGCTCGCTTCAATCTCTCCGCTATGGAACACCAGAATTAGATCAGCATGTAGGACTGTCGAGAGGCGGTGGGCGATAATAAACGAAGTCCGTTCTTTAATAATGGCCTTTGTGGCTCGCTGAATTAATCGCTCACTTTCCGTATCCAAATGACTGGTAGCCTCGTCTAGAATCAAAATGCTTGGATCACGCAAGATCGCTCGGGCAATACCTATGCGCTGGCGTTCTCCGCCGGAAAGTTTTATGCCCCGCTCCCCGACAGTAGTGTCGTATTTTTTTTCTAGTTTATTTATAAAAGAATGGGCTAAAGCGACTTTGGCCGCCCGCTCTAGCTCTTTTTTTGAAGCTTCTTTCCGACCATAGCTAATATTTTCATAGATCGTACGTGAGAATAGGTCCACTTCTTGCGGGACAATGGCCATTTGAGAGCGTAGACTGTCTTGGGTGACTTGGCGCAAGTCGTGCCCATCAATTCTGATTGATCCTTTGGAGGGGTCGAAGGAGCGCAAAAGCAGGTTGATAAAGGTGGTTTTACCACTGCCACTTCTGCCTACCAAAGCTACGCTAGTGCCGGCCTTTATAGAGAGATTAATATTTTTAAGTACCCAGCTCTTATGCTCTCCGTATCGGAACCAGACATTTTCAAAGTTAATATTTTCAGAAAGAGGTGGTAAGGGGATTGCGTTAGGCGCATCTTCTATGGCCACTTTCTCATCCATAAGGTTAAAAAGGCGTTCTACTTTCGCACTATTTCTTCTGAAACGGGGAATTATATTGGAAAGGCGCCAAAGTGGCTCGTAGGCCATATTTTGGAGAGTAATGAAAAGTACAAACTCGCCGATACTGCTAGATTTATTGAGTACCATCATGCCGGCTATTAAAATAACAAGCACTCGTCCGACTACGGCCACCAATGTTTGTATATTTTCCATGAAAGCCCAAAGGCGTTCAGCCTTGTATTGGATAGAGCGAGCTTTATTTTGAAGCCGTATCTGTTTTTTAGTTTCCTCGGCTTCTTGCGAAAATTTCTTAACGGTATGGATATTGGAAGCTACGTCATACTCCTCTTTGGTGACAGCCTCAAAAGCTTCGTTTGAATCCTTTTCTAGTTCGTAAATTTTTTGGGATATTTTACGTACTGCGAACACATATACAGGAAAAGGGGCGAAAACGATTAGGGCTATCAGAGGGTTTTTTATGGCCAGTACCAAAAGAACACTCAGGAAAAAAGTAAGAGGTGGAAAGAGGTTTAGCCCGATGATATCGTTTACGATGGCGTATACTCCGTTCGTGCCCCGCTCGATGCGGCCAATTGTTTGCCCGCTTGAGGAAGAATGGTGAAATAAAGCATGGAGACGCAGATATTTTTCATAAACTTGGAAGCGTAATCTATCCGTAAGTTTGGTAGTAATAATAAAAAGCTTGTATTGATAAAAAGAATTAGTAGCCTTGGAAGATAAAGTGGCGATCAATATACCGCCAATAGAGAAAACTAAGACATTGATTGGAGACTGCCCTCCGTCTTTAAAAAAATTAACCAAAGAGTCAATTAATTTTTGAGAAATAAGTGGGACACTTATTTCCAGCCCGGAAGAAAGTAAAGTAAGTAGAGCGAGGGCTATGAGCCCGCGCTTGTTCTCGGAAAGGAGAGAAAAAATTCTTAAAATGATATTTTGCTCCTTCATTTTATATGGACCATTATAGCATTTCGATCAGTAAGGAGGAGTGAGTGTGCATGGCAAGGTTCGATCTTGCCATCTTTGCGAATTATTATGACCCATAGAGATTATGGTGGGTGTCAACATCTACAAAAAGCACTATCTCTGGTGAGACTGGAATATAAATGGCGCGTAAATCACCGCCTACATTGATGCTGAATCGACCTCTATATTTTCCGCGCAAAGGATGATTGTTAAGGATAGGT
>CAYJVD010000083.1:0-2660 GCA_964373585.1 uncultured Candidatus Saccharibacteria bacterium | reverse complement strand
AAGCAGTTTGCTCGCTTTACAGGCATCTCACTTCGTTCGATGCCAGTAAGAGGAATCGGACCTCTTTCTAGGGCTTATGAGTCCCTCGTTCTACCATTGAACTATACTGGCTTTTGGCTTTTAGCTTTTTGAATCATATTAGCAATTTGCAATTATTTTCGCCATACTATAAAATCTACCTGTATCGCGGAGTGGAGGAGTAGTACCTCACGAGGCTCATAACCTCGGGACGCATGTGCAATTCATGCCTCCGCAATTCGGAAATCCAAAATCTAAATGTCAAAAGCCAAATTAAGTCCAAAGGCCAAATAATAGCTTAGGATTTTGGTTTTTAAAACCTTGATTTAACATTTGGACTTTAGATTTTGAACTTTTAACTCATATCATCTTGAACTCTTTGAAAACTTTTTCGTAGAGTTCGATCATGCGGCGCGCCTCGCGTTTTGAAAGGAGGTAGGACGCCCCGTCGTGGGCAATCCTATTGCGCACCTTATGCGCCTCCCAAGCCGAATCTAGAGTGGTAAAATCACTGATATTGACGGCCATCAATCGCTCGCCCAAACTCTCACCGGGCAGGCCCATCTTCTTTGTTAAAGCATCTAGAATGTTGTCTGCATCGAGCACCGCCAGTTTCCAATCCGATGGATTTTCACTATTCACATTTTTAATAATTTTTTGCCACTCTTCGAATTTTTCACCGGGAGTCAACTCTGACGGCACAGCTTCCGCGAATCGGAAGGCCATCTTTTTTTTGATCTGGAAAACCCGGATCAAAGCGTAAATAGCCAAAATAAATAAAACACCGGATATGAAATAAAGCGAAATTCTAGCGAGCGTTTTAAAGCGAAAAAATTCGGTGGCCAAAGGTTCGACCCCCCTGTCCGTGCCTGAAAAAAATTGATAGATTCTGTAAAAGATATTTTGGATGTTCAGATATGGAGGCATGGTGACATTTTAATCTGAACGCGCTTCTAAATCCCGCGCCATTTTAAAAAGCAAATTTTCCTTAAAATAAGTGGCGGTAAGCTGGATACCAAGCGGCAATTTCTTGCCATCTCTCTCCACAAAACCAGAGGGCAAGGAAAGCGCCGGCAGGCCTGCGATATTGGCCGGCACGGTAAAAATATCGGCAAGATACATGGAAAGTGGGTCACTGGCTTTCTCGCCTATCTTAAAGGCGGGCGTGGGCGTGGTGGGCGTGATAATAGCGTCGACCGGTTGACCGCCAAAAGCATCTCCCGTAAAAACAGTTTCAAAATCGCGTTTAATGTATTCCCGCACGGCGGCTGCCTTTTTATAATATGCGTCATAGTAGCCGGCTGACAACACATAAGTACCGAGCATGATGCGCCTACGCGGCTCTTTCCCAAACCCCCTGCCTCTGGTCTTAAAATAATCTTCCAGAAGGTTTTCTCCGTCCTCGTGCAGTCCATATTTGACGCCGTCATAACGCGCCAGATTGGTGCTGGCTTCAGCCGGCATCAAAATGTAGTAAACAGCTAAAGAATATTTAATGTAAGGAAGATCGACAGGTACAATAGTGTAACCAAGAGCCTTAAGACGAGCCAACACCTGATTGAAATTGTCGAGAACAGCTGGATCTAAACCTTTCTCCAAAAAGTGGTATGGGACGCCAACGCGCCTCGACACCGAGCTTTGGCCGGCAGAAGCTGGGCTTTTAACCGGCAAAGACACCGAGCTTTTAGCCGGCCAAAGCTCGGTGTCTCCGTCCACCGATGTCGCATCCATCGGATCATGCCCGCGGATGCCCTCAAAAAGAATCTCAAGATCGTCAACCGAACGCGCGATCGGCCCGATCTGATCAAGCGACGAAGCCATAGCCATGAGACCGTAGCGAGAGACAGCTCCATAAGTAGGCTTCAATCCGTACACTCCGCAAAATGCGGCCGGCTGGCGCACGGAACCGCCAGTGTCAGAACCGAGGGCCGCCATGGCCATGCCCGAGGCCACGGCCGCGGCCGAACCGCCCGAAGAGCCTCCCGGCACCCGAGATAAATCATACGGATTGGAAGTCACGCCAAAGGCAGAGTTTTCAGTGGAACTGCCCATGGCAAACTCATCCATATTGGTTCTACCTAAAAAGATGGCGCCGCTTTCTTTTAATTTTGCGATAACGGTAGCGTCATATGCGGCTCGATATTTTTCTAGTATGCGCGAGGCCGAGGACGCCACTCTTCCTTTGATCAAAATATTATCTTTGACAGCAAGCGGGATACCGGCGAGAGGTTGAAACTTCTTCTCGAGATCAACGCGCGAAGAGTTGCGAATGGTTTTATCCACCTCTTCGGCCTGTTCCCTGACATCGGCAAAAACTTCAAGATAAGCGTGCAAGCGAGCTTCTTTTTCTTTTATTTCGTCAAGGTAACTTAAGGCCAGCTCCCAAGCCGAAAACTGCCTGTTTTTCAACCCCTCGTGAGCGGCTTTGATAGTTAGATTTTTGAAATCGATTTTCATTCTTGAAATTATTTTTGACCAATGATCTGTTTGACCACCAGATACCCCTCTTCAGCGCGCGGCGCGCCAGCCATCAACTCTTTTGTAAAATCACCAGATGGGTATGGATCGATATCCTCCCTAAAGATATTCTGCAAGGTAGCCCGCCGAAGGTAACCTTCTGCTAACACAAGGTTACCTTCGGC
>CAYJVD010000082.1:0-2763 GCA_964373585.1 uncultured Candidatus Saccharibacteria bacterium | reverse complement strand
GTACAGATTGGAAAACTGCCCGACCGCTTGATAAGAGATGGTCAGTTCGCCAAATTGACTGCCGGCCGTCCCTTCTCCCAAATCCACGCTGTTTAAGGTCAGCCTGACCGATGTGTCCCTGGCTAATCCTTCCAACTTTTCAATAAAAGAAGTTAAGCCGCTCTTCTTCACAAAATAAGAGTCGACTTTGGCGCTCTCCCCGTCCTTCTCGGCTAAAATCTTTTTCAAGCTCATTAACTCTCCTTCTCTCTCTTCGGCCGAAGAGAGCGCCGTCCTTGCTTCTGAAACCGCCGTATGGGAACGGCCGACCATCAGATAAAGAAAGGCATAAGAAAAGAGAGTTAGCAGATTGAGCGCGATGAGAGATGTCAAAAGTAAACTTTTTTTCATTTTAAGTTTAAGCTAAAACTGACATTTCTCTCTGACAACAGATTGCTAAGCGGAGCGTCCACTTCTTTAAACAGACGCGAGGACCGAAGAGCTTTTATAAACTGAAGCAAGTTGTCTCTTTTCTCCGCTACTCCCCGCAAGCCGATGGTTCCCTCGGCGAAACTCATGTTGATTATTTTAATACCGACTGCGCGCTTATCTAAGATTTCTTTAATTAAAGCGGCCGTGGAGCTGGCCACCTCGTCCTTATCTAAAAAAGCCAGTCTGTCATTCAACTCTTTCATGCGCTTCTGGCTCAAAGAAAGCTCCGGCCAATCGATGCGTTTATTAATATTTTCCAGATCGCTTTTGACCTCCGCCTCTTCAAGTTTGAGAACAAGGTAAGAAGGAAAAATGAGCGCCAAAGCCACGAGGCCGACGATTAGCAAAAGAATAAGCAACATCGCCAGAACACTTTCTCTGTAATCTTTGGCGTTTTCGCGTCTTTCTTCCGGGGGGAGTAGATTAATCATGGCCTCTCAAAGCTAAACCCAAGGCGATGGCGTAAGTCAAAGCCTCTTCTTCGACCAGATCAGGAATAACCTTTTCAAAAGAAAAAATATTGGTCCAAGGGTTGGCGACGCACACTTCCGTTTCAAGATCAGTAGCCAGATGTTCCTTCAGTCCCGGCATGCCAGCCTGCCCGCCTGTCAGCAATATTTTCTCAATTTTTTTTCTTTCAGCGCCCCCTTCTTCTTTGTGAGTCTGCCAGAAAATTAAATGTCTTTTCAGTTCGTCTTTGAGACTGGCGAGAGGGGGCACGAGCGCGTTAAAGATATGCTTGTTCGCGGGGTCAGGAGAGAAGCCGATGGTGATTTTCAGCTCCTCGGCCTCGGCGTAACTTATGTTGAGACCCTTGACGATGGCGTTTGTGATGGTATCGCCTCCGAACGGTACAGTAGCGTTAAACCAGACTATTCCATCGCTTATGATGGTAAAACCGGTGCGCATCTTGCCCAGATCAAGGATCATGTAAGCCCGTAAATCTCCTTTTTTAATAAGAGCCCGCCCGATGGACTGCGGCTCTATTTCAAACGCCACCGCCTTAAGTCCGCTTTTTCTAATAACTTCAAGATAGGCGACCGCGATCACTTTAGGCAAAGAAGAGACGCCCACCTCGTACCAATCTTTATCGTTGACCGGCTCTTTTAATATTTCATAATCAAAATAAAGTTCCTTGGGGGACATCGGCACATGTTCCTCAAGTTGCAACTCTATACTTTCTCGCAACTGATTCTTTTTCATGAAAGGCAAGCGCAATTTCACAAAATAAGCTTTCTCTTCCGGTAAAGAGACGGCCACCTCGTCAAAACCAAACTCACGCTTGATTTCGGAGAGTTTGAGAGCCAGCGCTTGGCTGTCTTTGATCTCGCCCGCAAGAAGAACCCCTTCGGGCAAATCACGGTTGCCGAGGACCCGCAACGAAAGATCCCGACTGGCCCCCTTTCGACTCAATTCGGCAAACTTAATCGCCTGATCAGAGAGATCAATGCCCGCCAGAGGTTTTTTTAAAATCCGCGGCGCCGGAAAATAATCTAGAAACGATTTTCTCACTCTTCTATTATAGCAGATGTCTTTTGTCTAGATAGCTTTTTAGGATGAGGGCGGCGGCCGAAGCGTCCAGCATCTCGCTCTTGCCCTGCAAACGCGCCGCCTCGGCGCTGGTCAAAAACTCTTTTTCAAGATGCACCGGCAAACCCGTCTCCCGCCTTAGGCTAGCCGCCAAGTCCGAAATGGCGAGCATAATGGGGTTGGGTTTTCCTTGAAAATCGAGCGATTCCCCTATCACGATCCGACGTACACCCTCTTTCTCACAAATTTCCTTGATCTGTTTTAAGGTGCGTTTGCCGTTATCAATAACGGCATACGGGTACGCGAAATCCCCCGCCTCGTCCGAGAGAGCCAGCCCAATCCTTTTTGATCCGTAATCAATGCCGAGCTGTTTCATTGTATGCTAGCCAAGACGGGCCCGTCGGTCAATGAACCGTTCCACAAACTGGCTTCCAATAATGGCTCCGCCCAAAAGCAGGAGATATATTAAAAGCAGAGATGAAAAATCAAATGGAACTTTGCGCAACATTCCCAAAATAAACGCCGAGTACCACGAGACCATAGAAACAGCTCCCAGGGCAAAAGCGATTTTTCGTTCATAATGGAGTTCACCCGGTCGATGTTTATGCTTTACGCTAAGTACAATCGCCGGCGCGCCAAAAGCGGGAACGACAAGAAACAGAGCATAACTTACGGCAATGATGCCGTAGTAGGACATACCGAGAATCTCAACGGGCATTCCAAAGAATTTGGAGTATTCACTGTAGATTACCGTATCGCAGT
>CAYJVD010000081.1:0-2774 GCA_964373585.1 uncultured Candidatus Saccharibacteria bacterium | reverse complement strand
TCTGCCGCTATGGATATGAAGGAGGAAAAGCCGGAACTACGGAAGCATAATATATTATCAAAATGGCTTGTAGCTTGAGTGTGCCTGCGCGGTATGTCTCGATCGCAGTGTTGACTAACTACTGTTATTTGATAAAATATTGACAGTTGACTATCAATATTAACAAGAAATATGATTTATAGAGATATTACAAGCCATATTGAGCACTGGCTTTTTAAGCAAAAAGTGCTTGTGTTGTATGGACCACGGCAAGTTGGCAAGACGACTTTCGTGAAGGCTTTCCTTGATAAACATGGCGCCGCGGCTAGCTATTACAGTTGTGACCTTATCAATATTCGCGAAATCGTAGGGCGAAAAGACCCCCGAGTTTTATATGAATATACGCAAGGAGCAAAACTTTTTGTGCTTGATGAAGCCCAGCAAGTTCATGATATCGGGGCCTCATTGAAACTTTTTCATGATACCTACCCTTCCATACAAGTTATCGCGACCGGCTCCTCCAGCTTTGATCTCGCCAATAAATTGAACGAACCGCTGACCGGTCGGAGCATTGAATTTATCCTTTATCCGTTTTCTCTCCACGAGCTTGGCGCGGAAGGGCAGACCATTTTTGAACTTGATCGTCGCATCGAAACGCTTATGCGTTTTGGCGGGTACCCCGATGTAACGCTTACAGAAAATGTCGCTGATCGAGAGACTCTTCTTCACGCGCTCGCGAGCAACTATTTGTATAAGGATGTGCTTATGTTTGAAAATGTGCGAAAGCCTGGCCTTCTTCTCGATCTTCTTAAACTGCTCGCGTTACAATTAGGCAATGAGGTGTCGGTTCACGAGCTTGCCGTCAAACTTGGCGTGGGGGTTGCCACTGTCCGGCGATATGTCGAACTTCTCGAAAAGGCCTTTGTCATATTCCCCCTTCGTCCCCTAAGCAGAAATATCAGGAATGAGATTGGGAAAAAATACAAAATATATTTTTACGATCTCGGGATAAGAAACACACTCATTGACCGTACCACTTCGCTTGACCGACGAGATGATGTCGGGGCCTTGTGGGAGAATTTCTGTATCGTGGAGAGGTTAAAGCATAATCAGAGGAAGGGTCTTTCTCCGAACAGATATTTTTGGCGGACGCATACTGGCAAGGAGATTGACTATATCGAGGAGCATGGCGGTGTCTTACAGGGATACGAGTTTAAATGGGGAGATGGAAAATATAAAAAGCCAGAGGAGTTTTTAAGGGCATATGAAAGAAGCGCCATTTCCGTGGTGCGGAGAAGCGAATGGACTGAATTTTTAATGTAAATAGGCTATTATTTTCCCATGGAAACTCCACCCACCCCGCCTGCGCTCCCGTCTTTGCTCCCGCCTTCGCCGAGGCTTCGGCGGGCAAGCCCGCTCATTCCAGCAAAGTAGCCAGCAAAGTAGTTTTTCACAACATATTATGTTGCAAAATAAGCCTTTTTTAAATCTTTCTACAAATTGCTTGTTTAGGGGCAATTTGCTATAGTGTCTCTATGAGGCTATTTAAACGCGATCTCGAGTCTCGGATCGAGCAGGTTCTTTTTAAGGACAGGATGGTTGTCATTCTTGGGCCGCGTCAGTCAGGCAAGACGACTCTCGCCAAAAAAATTGTTGCCGCCTATGGCAACGATGGAGAATATTACGATTGCCAATTGGCGGATGTCCGCTCGCATTTTGTGATCGGCAAACCAAGCGCGCTGCTTGCGCTTACGGAGAAGAGGAAAGTGGTTGTGTTTGACGAAGCCCAGACTATTTTGAATATCGGTACGATTCTGAAGACATTTCACGACACATATCCTGGTGTTCAGATTATCGCCACGGGATCCTCGTCGTTTGATTTGGCGAATAAAATCAAAGAACCTATGACCGGACGAGCGTATGAATTTTTACTTTTGCCCCTTTCTCTTTCGGAGATAATTACGGCTTATGGCGAAATGAGTCGAGCGGATTTACTTTCTCTTATGCAGTTCGGGTCGTATCCCCGAGTGGTGTCCGCCACGACGACCGATGAAAAACTTTTTGCCATCAAAAATATAGCCACCAACTATTTATACAAAGATGTTTTCGTGTTTGAGGCGATTCGTAACCCAAAAATATTTGAGGATTTGCTCAAAATGCTGGCGCTTCAAGTCGGATCGCTGGTTTCCATGAACGAACTTGCCAGCGGACTTGGGGTTACGAGAGCGACCGTAAGCCGTTATATGCGATTGCTGGAACAATCGTTTATCATTCGACGTCTGTATTCATTTTCGAACAATCCACGAAATGAACTCAAAAAAGCTTTCAAGGTGTTCTTTTTGGATAGCGGCGTTCGCAACGCTTTGGTTGACATTGTTTCTCCGGTGGACGCCCGCGGTGACAAGGGAGCTATCTTTGAAAATTTCTTCGTCTCCGAACGGATGAAAAAGGGATCTCTTGAAATTTTTCCACCCGAATTGATGTTTTGGAGGACGCGAGCCGGAGTCGAGATTGATGTGATCGAGAAGCGTGGCGCGGAGATTTTTGCGTATGAATGCAAATGGCAAGAAAAAATACCGGCACTCGCCTCATTTACAAGAGCATATCCCCATGCACACTTTGAATCCATTACCACGGAAAATGTCGTGGCACACTTTAGGCCAAGTCAGGTCAATTTTGGCGTTTAACAATGTGATAATATAAAGAAATATGGAAACTCCACCCACTTCGTCAAAAGCCTCAATGAGCGAAGAAGAGAAAAAAGCCAAGCTTGAGTTGGTGGCTTTGCTTGAAGC
>CAYJVD010000080.1:0-2858 GCA_964373585.1 uncultured Candidatus Saccharibacteria bacterium | reverse complement strand
GAAAATCAGGTGGGTCCGCAATCAAAATACTTAAAAGCCAACAGACATGTCGATCTAGACACTTTCCAAGGTAAGCTAATCGGTCTTAAATATCCGATTAAAATCGAACTGAAAGTGAAAGAGGCGGCCCCGGGCGTAAAGGGCGACACAGCGCGCGGCGGCATGAAACAGATCGTGCTCGAGTCCGGCGCCATCGTCAACGCTCCCCTTTTCGTCAATGAAGGAGACACTGTCATCATCAACACCGAGACGGGAGAGTATGTGGAGAGGAGATAAAAGAGTAAAGAGTAAAAAGCAAAGAGCAAAGAGCAAAGAGCAAAAAAAAATAGAAATCAAAATTGAAAAAAATTTTGATTTTTAATCTGTTCTTTTACTTTTTTATCTTTGCTCTTTGATTTTGTAAAAAATCTTATCTAGCTATATACGGCAGGAGCGCCAGGAATCTGGCGCGCTTAATGGCCATGGCAAGCTTGCGTTGGTGTTTGGAGCAGATGCCGCTTTTCCTGTGCGAGATAATTCTGGCGTGGGGATTTAAAAATTTCTTCAAAGTCTCCACTTCTTTATAATCAATCTGCCTCTGATTGTTAGTGCAAAAAAGGCACTGCCTCATGCGTAAAATTTGATTAGAAGGGTATATCATCTGGATTAGCTTCCCCTTCGGGATAGTTAATATTGACCTCTTCGAGCGGCGGTTTGTTATCTTTGACTGCGGAATCGCCAAAAGAAGCTGCCCCTTCAGCGCGCCTTGGACCAAGCTGCACTCTTTCGGCCACCACTTCGGTGCGGTATTTCTTGACGCCGTCCTGCGCGTCCCAACTGCGGGTCTGCATCCTGCCCTCCACCAGAGCCGAGCTTCCTTTTTTTAGATATTGACTCACTATCTCAGCTTGGCGGCCAAACACCACTATGTTGTGGAATTGAGTGTCCTCCTGCTTGACTCCGTTTTTATCTTTCCAGACTCGATTGGTGGCCAGTCCGAAAGAGGCTACTTGGGTGCCGGACGGCAGCGATCGTACCTCTGGGTCGCGCGTTAAATTTCCGATTAAAATAGCTTTGTTGTAATACATCTTTGATTATTTACATGACCGGCGCCAATAAACCTTCAATCTCTTTATCAAGCTCTTCCTCTGAAAGCTCCACTTTGGGCTCGCCTTCGGCCGCCACTCTCGGCCTAGATAAGGAAATCGACCTAACCGGAAGAGGTTTATATTTTATAACCTTAGTTAAAAGATAGCGCAACACATTCGGATTAGCCTCCAGCTCTTTTTTGATCTGGGAAAGAGACTCCGCGCTCAATTCAAATCGCAGCCAGCCAAAATAGGCTTCCTTAAAATGATTTTTCTTTTCGGCTATTTTTTTCTCTATTTCGTAAGCTAGACCTCTCACCCTCGGCAACTCTTCAGACACAAAAACGCCGCCAGCCGCTTCAAGCAGCTGGCGCCATCTATTTATCTCTTCACTGGCTTTTTCTTCAGCCGCGGCCGGGTTAAAAAGATAGGCTAATTCGTATGTGTGCAACATGGCTTACATAGTAACAGAGAGCCCGAAGGCGCGCAAGGCGTTTTGGAGCATGGCTTCGATTATTTTCTCCAGATTTTCGCCCCTTATTTCGGCCACTTTTTGCGCGATCTCTTTGACATATTTCGGTTCATTGCGTTTGCCGCGATACGGCACGGGCGCCACATACGGGCAGTCGGTCTCGACGAGCAGGCGATCAAGCGGTACCCTTTTAATCACTTCGTCGTAGTCACGAGCAAAAGTGACCACGCCCGTAAAAGAAAGAGTGAATCCTCTTTTTAAAAATTGTTCGGCAACCGGCCAGTCACCGACAAAAAAATGGACATTGCCCGGATATTCAAAAGTCTTAAAGTCTATAAAGTCAGTCAGTCCATAAAGTCGAAGGTTGAGGATTTTGAGCATCTCTTCGTAAGCGTCCAATGTGCCCGCACTGGAGCGGCAGTGGAGCATGAGCGGTTTCTTCACTTCGAGCGCCAGTTCGATATGCTTCTCAAATAGTTCATTTTGTGTTTTGCGTTTTGCGTTTTGCGTCTCATGATAGTAGTCAAGACCGCACTCGCCGATAGCCACTACTTTTGGGTGACGGGCTAGCGCTAAATATTTTTCCCTATCAAAATCTTCTTGTGGGTTATCGGCTGGATGTTGCCCGACAGTAGCCCACAAAAAATCGCACTTCTCTGCCAGAGCTACGGCATCCTCTGACATTTTTCTGTCTGTCCCCACCACCAAAGCTCCGATCCCCTCCTCTTGCATGCGCGCGAGCACTGCTTCGCGATCGGCGTCAAACGCCTTGTCTTGTATATGCGAGTGAGAATCAAAATATTTAAGTTTATTCATACAAATCTCGATGCCGGCCGATTGCGAAAGAATAATCATTTTCCCTTTCTGGTATTCTTCACACCGAGATCCAAATACGCTATAAAATCTTCAACATTGGTAAAGGCCGGGGAAAGATTTTTACCTTCAGCAATATCTTTATCCGCTTGTCTTAACAGACGCACAGTTTTTTTATTCGGTATCAAAACGGGCCTGACAACAGACACCTCTTCCTTCGCATAAGCTTGCGACAGGGCCGTAAGCACGCTGGTAAGCGTCAAGCCTTCCTTGGTAGCTCGTTTTTGCATGCGACTTTTTACCACATCGTCAATGTTAAACAAAATTTTAGTGTTCATATATACATTATATATATGTTTAGAAAATGGTCAAATTTTGCGAGCGAAAAGCGGCGCGGGCATTTTGTTTGCCTGGATGCTCGCTTTTATTTTCCCTGCCGTCTCCGGCATGAAGGGTTCGAGGTAAGTGGCGATTTCAAAAAGGGCTGAAACCAGTTCAGCAATAAT
>CAYJVD010000079.1:0-2882 GCA_964373585.1 uncultured Candidatus Saccharibacteria bacterium | reverse complement strand
AAAGCTTTTTTATATTTAGAAAAGGCGCGGCTTTCAGGGGAAGCCAGGACAAATTTGGAAATCATTTTGGTTTTGAGAATCATGGATCGGCTGGGATACTTGAAGAAAGAGGGAGAGATAGCTTCATTTGTCAATTTCGAAGATTGGGCAAGCGCCAATCTCGAGATGCCACCAGCCGTAAGAGACGATCTGGCCGGACGCATCAATCAAGTGTTGAAGGAGAGCCAGCTTTAATGCTAAGATGAACCTATGCCCGAAAGAGAAGAAAAGAGCGGTCTCGAAAGGCTGGAAGAGCGACTGTATAAGCCGGGCGCCAGATTTGATTTCGAAAAGCAAAGGAGTTCTCTTGGCCCATCGCATTTGAAGACAAGAGCGGATTGGGAGATTGAGGAACCTTTGGCCAGAGAGCCAATCAGCGCAGAAAAAAAAATGTCCTTTCTTAAAAAATTATTTATCATTTCATTTCTTTTTTTCTTGGGGGCCGGCGCTTTCGCGGCTTATTTTTATCTGGGAGGAGTCAATCAGGTTTCTTCGGACAGTATCAACATCAATGTGAGCGGCCCATCTACGGTCAAGGGAGGGGAGGAGCTCAATTTGGCAATCCTTCTTTCCAATTCAAATAATATTTCTCTTGAATCTACCGAGTTGATCGTGGAATTTCCTGATGGCACCAGAGAGGTTGATAATCAAAGCAAAGAGTTGCCGCGACTGCGAGAATCGATAGGCGTCATCCGGCCAAATGAGGTCGTCAATAAATCCGTCAAAGCCATCTTGTTTGGTGAAGAAAATAGCGAGAAGGAGATCAAAATGAGCCTCGAATACAGGACGGCTGGCTCGAACGCTATCTTTGTCAAGGAGAAAGTTTATAAGATCGCCTTAAGCTCTTCGCCCGTCTCTCTTAATTTTTCTTTGCCGGAAGAGGTTATTTCTAATCAGGAGCTGGTTATGCAGGTCAAAGTTCTTTCAAACGCGCTTTCTCCCATCAAGAACGCTCTGCTCGACATCAAATATCCGCCCGGATTTAATTTCAAATCAGCGGAGCCCAAACCTTTTTTTCTTGACCATGTTTGGAAGCTTGGCGACCTTTCACCCGGAAAATCCAAGAATATTAAAATCAGCGGCATCTTGGAAGGCGAAGAAAATGAGATAAAATCGTTTAAAGTGTCGGCTGGCAGCGCGAGCGCCAAAGATGAAGGGGCGATCGCTGTGCCGCTTGGCACGACTTTTCGCACTCTTTCTATCAGACGGCCGTATCTTTCGGCTCTTCTTAGCCTTGACGGTAAGGAGGAGGGCGATCTGGTCGCCAGAAGAGGAGAGTCTTTGGCCGGCCAGATTAGTCTTACCAACAATCTGGCTGAGACCATCCGCGATATGGAAATCAATTTGAATTTTTCCGGCAGGCTTCTCGATCGACAAAGCGTTAAGGTGAAAGAAGGTTTTTTTAGTTCTGATAAAAATGTCATCAATTGGAATCAGACCACTTTGCCGTCGCTTGCCGAGCTCGCGCCCGGGGAGACGGTCGTTCTCGATTTTAGTTTTAGATCCGAAGATTACGGGAGGGAAAGCGGTGTTAACGCCAGAGAGGCCCAGCTGGAACTTGGCCTTGAAGCCCGCGGCACTCGGGTGACAAGGGGGGCGGGGGTTTCCAAGATCGAGACTTCTTTAAATAAAAAGGTGAAGTTTTCCACGCTCTTAGATCTGGAGATTAAGGCTAGCGCCGTCTCTCTTCCCAAAGCTGAAAAGGAGACGATTTATAACGTGAGCTGGAAGGCCATTAACTCCTCCAACAATTTGACCGGCGCTCAAATTAAGACCGCTCTGCCGGCTTATGTGCGTTATGGCGGTAACTTTTCTCCTCAGACCGAAAATTTTCTTTACAACGACACCACGCGCGAGCTTGTCTGGAATATCGGAGATATCAAAGCCGGGGCGGGTTACAATCTAAGCGCTCCCGAGATTACTTTTCAGCTTGTTCTTTTGCCTAGTCTCACCCAAGTGGGAAGCTCGGTGGCTCTGACCGGAGAGACCCAGTTTACAGCCACAGATTTGTTTACAAACAGTCTCGAGAAGAGTATAAGGAGAGAGTTGATTACCGAGGAAGTAGTTTCAAAATAAAAATGGAAGAAGGGCAGACAAAGCTGGATAAAATTGTTTCTCTTTGCAAAAGACGCGGGTTTGTGTATCCGGGGTCGGAGATTTATGGAGGGCTTTCAGGCACCTGGGATTACGGGCCGCTCGGTTTGGCGCTCAAAAATAAAATCAAAGAGCTTTGGTTGCGTAAATTTGTAAAAGAGCGGGAGGATATGTTTGGGATTGACACGGCCATCCTGATGAAGGAAAAAGTTTGGCAGGCGTCCGGACATACCGCCACCTTTACCGACCCTCTCACGGACGGCAGTCGGTTCAATGTTATGTTTAAGACGAATATAGGGGCGGGGGAAGAGAGCGGCGTTTCGTATTTGCGACCGGAGACGGCCCAGGGCATGTTCGTCAATTTCAAGAATGTGGTGGATTCATTTCACCCGAGATTGCCGTTTGGCCTCGCTCAAATTGGCAAAGCTTTCCGAAACGAGATCGCGCCGCGTGATTTTATTTTCCGCGCGCGCGAATTTGAGCAGATGGAGATCGAATATTTCACGCGCGCGGAGGAATGGCAAAAGCAGTTTGAATATTGGCGGGACGAAATGAAAGATTGGATGACTCTGATCGGCTTGCCAGCCGCACGCCTCCACGAGCTTGAAGTGCCGGTGGCAGAGCGCGCTCACTATTCCGAGCGCACCATCGATTTTGAATTTGATTTTCCTTTCGGAAGGAAGGAGCTTTCCGGTCTGGCTTATCGGACTGATTTTGATCTCAAGAATCACGCTCTCTCCTCGGGCGCC
>CAYJVD010000078.1:0-2888 GCA_964373585.1 uncultured Candidatus Saccharibacteria bacterium | reverse complement strand
ACATACACACTCTTTCACTACACGACTCTCTTCCGATCTTATTTCCAAGATGAGGTTTAATACTTCCGGACCAAGAAAGGAGAATCCGTGGGTTCACGAGAGTCTTTGGATGATTTCAGGAGATGGAATCTGGAGGAGTGGGAGAAGCTGCTTCGCTCCATCTTCCCCATTCTTCCAGAAAGAGCCATCTGGACTGACAAAAACGCCATCGTATCCGTTCTGGAGAAAATCGGCGCGGTGGACAATCTCGCTCATGTTTTCTTCCCGGACGGAGGCGGCTTTGATCTGGATGGCGCAGTGCATTCCACTGAACCTTCGTGCATCGAACTTCGTTTCGGAAAAGTCCCGTGCGTTTTGAAGCCGCGCGTTCTGACATTCGAATCCTTCGGCGAAGAGCAGCTGCTTCAGGCGTATTTCATAATCGAGACGGACGAACTCGAACCGAACGAGGCGTACAAAGACTCTTCAAGCACCCATGAAGAGCTTACCGAGATCCGTCCGGGCGAATACATCGGTGACCGCTCAGCTTACGATTCTGGTGTATATGAGGTGGACGGAGGGCCGTGTGCCCTTCCCGAAACTGCCCGGTGCGTCGTGCGTTACTTAAGCGGCTCTTTCGTGATCTTTGCCAAGAGCTCCTTTTACAATCGCATTCGCGGCTTTTATAACGCATATCACGCACGCCATGCTAAGATGAGCGCCGAAAAGTTCCGGGCCCATATCGTTTCTGCCATAAGCGCGAGCGAGCCTTAGAAGCGGTACGCCAAAGGAGGTCAGATTTGGCAAAAAAAGAACGCATCAAGAGACCGGTGGCCCCGGTTCCGAGATCACTAGAGGAAACTAGCGAGTTCGTGAGACAGATCGGAGAAAAGCAGCGCCAGATCAGCCGCCGAGAGGACGAGGCCAACGAGGCCATCGAGAAATTGAAGAAAGCGGCGGCTAACAGAATCAAGGTGTGGGAAGATGAGATCGAACTGTTGCGCGACGGCGTTTACGCGTATGCTGAGAGCAATCGGATCGAGCTTACCAAAGATGGAAGTTTCAAGACCATTGACATGCCGAGCGGTCAGATCGGCTGGCGTCTTACGCCCCCGTCAGTTTCTATCAGAAATTGGGAAGAAGTGCTCAAGAATTTGAAAAGCATGAAGCTCGATCGTTTCATCCGTCTCAAGGAAGAAGCCGACAAAGAGGCCATGTTACGAGAGCCAAAAGTGGCCGGGGCCATTAGTGGTGTCAAGATCGGCCAGCGCGAAGAGTTTTTCATCAAACCGTCCGAGACCAGCCTTGAACTGGTTTCGGCCACGGACAAGCTCAAGAAGAGCCTAGGTTAGAGATATTTGTCCCGATCGCGTCCTCCAGCTGGAGGACGCGATCGGGACTTACTTTTATTTATAATCCGTGTTAGTTTCTTTTTGGATCTCTTTTGATGTAAGGAGGTGAGGTTCTTGGAGCGAGTGGTGATCAAGTATACGGGAGAGGCGCTCTCCTGCCATAGGTGGTGCCGTGTCCACAAGAAAGGCAGAGAGACCTATTGCGAGGGGGCCATTCAATTTGTGGTCTCCGAACTGATAGAAGCGTTTACCACTTTCAGAGAGACTAAGCAGATGGTAGTGGTGATCGGGGGCGGAAATATCTTGCGCGGCAGTGCCCTTAGAAAACGTATCGCCATGCCTGAAGTGGATGCCCATTTCGCAGGCATGTCCGCCACTATCACGAACGGTCGGGTGCTTCGAGGGGCTTTGATCGGAGCCGGCCTGGAAGAGGTGCGTCTCACCTGTTCATTGAACGCTCCCCAGTTTGGAGAGCACTGGATTGTGGAGCGCGTGCTTGACTATCTTAATGCAGGCAAGCTTGTCATCCGCGTGGGGGGGACGGGTAATCCCACATATTCCACGGACGCGGCGGCGGTGCTGACCGCTCGGGAAATTGATGCCAAGAGGATTTTTAAGGCCACTAAGGTTCACGGCGTCTATAATGTGGATCCGAACAAGAAGCTCAAACGCGGCAAGCGCCTGCATATGTACAAGAGCATTCCGCACATGACGCTAGTGAGAAAGAAGCTCGGGATTTTTGATCTCGACGCTGTCGCCAAGGCGGCTACCAGACCCAAGATCAATATTCTGGTCTTTAACGGATTCAGACAGGGGCATCTTTTGGCGGCCCTGCAAGAGAAGGGTGGCTCTTACACGGTGATTGGCGACAGACGCCGATCCTGACCGAACCACGGGCTCTTTATGAGCCCGTATTTTTTTGCTAGAGTAACAATATGAGTCTTGCCCTTAGCATATACAGACGAAAGGTTAAGGAAACGAATGGCGTTTCCATCTGGATTGTGGATGGGGCCGCCGTGCGCCGGGAACTTTTTGGCGATTTCATGATGGGCGGCCACGCCGGCCGGTATCTTTTTGTGCCCAAAGACGAAGTTTGGATTGACGCCACGGTGTCTCTCGAGGAGCTTGATTACACTATTGCCCACGAACTGCTGGAAAGAGATCTGATGATGAATCAAGCCTGCACGTATAACGATGCTCACGATCGAGCTCTTGAATTAGAACTTGAGACGCGAAAAAAAGACCATGAAGAAGCCGAAAGACAAGACAGGATTTTAGGCGTTCCCAAAAGGGGGGCTTGGTGGATTTACCAAAAAGATGAACAAGAAAATCCCTAAACTGGTGGAACAGTCGCCGGGATATTGCGGGCCGGCCAGCTTGGTGTCCCTTCTCGACTATTATGGTGTCGAAAAAAGCGAGGAAGAATTGGCGCGCCTTTGCCACACGAAACGAGAAGAGGGGACATACCACACACACATGGTGAGCGTCCTCGAGGGGCTCGGCTTTCAAGTCGAAGCCAAGGAAGGCGGCACTTGGGAAGAGTTAAAGCGGCTTACG
>CAYJVD010000077.1:0-2941 GCA_964373585.1 uncultured Candidatus Saccharibacteria bacterium | reverse complement strand
CAGCATGCGGGGTACACGGTAGCAAAAAAAAGTCTCATCCGGTTGGTGCTTAAAGAGCAGGCCCTCGCAGGAGAGCCGCCGGATCTAGAAGGGGAGATAGGCATGGTTTATGGAGATGATCAGATCATTCCCGCCAAAGAGATCGCGAGCTTCGCTAAAGACCATAAGGACAACCTAAAAATTATCGGCGGTATTCTTGAAGGAAAATATTTGGCACTGTCTGAAGTGTTGGCGCTTTCAAAAATCGCCCCGCGCGAAGTTTTGCTCGCGAAACTTGCCCGTTCACTGAATGCTCCCATGCAGAATCTAGTCTCGGTTTTAAGCGGACCTATGAGAGACCTAGTGTCCGTCCTTGGTCAGCTAAAAAAGAATAATTAAAAATAAATTAAAGATATGAGTAATGAAAAATTTAAAGACATCATCGAGAAAATTGAATCAATGAGCGTCCTCGACATATCCGAGCTGGTTAAGGCGCTAGAGGAGAAATTTGGCGTGAGCGCTCAAGCCCCTACTTTTGTGGCAGGCGCAGTGGTTCCGGGTGGGGCCGTGGCAGATACGGTTCCAGAAAAAACCACTTTCGACGTCGAGCTTCTTTCAGCGGGCGACCAAAAGATCGCCATGATCAAAGTAGTCAAGGAAGCGCTCGGTCTTGGCCTGAAGGAGGCAAAAGATATGGTTGACAAGGCGCCTGTCAAACTAAAAGAGGGGATGAAGAAGGAGGAGGCAGAGGCTCTCAAGAAAAATATTGAAACCGCCGGCGGTAAGGCTGAATTAAAATAATCTCGGCTAGACGAGAAATGGCTGATATACTAGGAAAATTGTTTGGAAGTTCAGGGAGAATAAGAATTCTTAGGCTTTTTCTGTTAAATCCGGAAAAGGCCTTTGATAAAGATGCTATATCAAAAAGAAGCAAAGTCAATTATCGGGAAACATCGAGAGAAATAGCCTCTTTATCAGAGATAGATCTGATTAGAGTGAAGTCAAAGGATAACCAAAAGATATGGCAGCTTAATCAGCTGTTTCCATTCATAGAGCCGTTGAAGCTTTTATTAGTGAACACGGTGCCCTTCAAGAAGGAGGAGATATTAATGCGAATTCGTGGGGTAGGCAGAGTCAAACTGATCGTGATTTCGGGTCTTTTTATTCATAGAGACGATAGCAGAACAGACATATTGATTGTGGGAGATGAAATCAAGAAGAAGGCTCTGGAAAATGTTATTCGTACCATGGAATCAGAGATCGGCAGGGAGATCAGCTACGGGGTTTTTGAGACTAAAGACTTTCAATATCGAGTGGGTATTTATGATAAATTTGTGAGGGATGTTCTTGACTACCCCCATGAGAAGATATTCGATAAGTTAGGATTGTAGCAACTCGGCAAAGCGAGATATCCACAGTTTTCAGTACATTTTAGGTCGCGCCTAGTATTATCTATTGTATAATTTATAGGTAATGAACGGCGATTTATTTCTGCAGGGGAAGAAATACATCTCAGCTAGGAGGGCTAGTGAGATGCATGGGTATGCGAGCGACTATCTTGGTCAACTTTGTCGTTCTGGAAAATTGTCCGGACAACTTATTGGTAAGGCGTGGTATATACAAGAGGAATCATTGCGAGACTATATCTCTAGCAATTCAAAAGCAGATGTTTCTATTTCAAGCGACATAAAAAGTATCTCGGCTAACCGAGGTGCAAAGGTTGCGGAGAATATTGCGAAGAGCGCGAGTGCTGGTCTAACCAGTTTTGCTGAATCTTTTGTAGCCACGCTTGTTATAACTGGCGTCATATTCGCGGGAGCCTCGAGAGTCAGTTTTTTTCCGGAGAGTCTGGGTGAATCTTTTCAATCTGCAAATATATTTGATACCATCAGTGAGGCATTTCAAAGACTGGGAAGGTTACCGGAAAATTTTAAGAAATTAAGTCAGTTTTTAGTCTCGCCCTGGAATGATGAATCGAAAAAGAGTAATGCCGATGATAAAATTTTAAGTCTAAGTGCGGAGTTGGAGAAGCTAAAAAGAGCGGGTATTACGACTGAAGCTCCTATTAAGACCACTATTATCGAGAAGATTATTTCTCAGCCAGTAATTACTTACGAGAGAGTCGGGGCGCAAGAGCGGGGAGAGTTTGAATCAAAACTTGAACAGTTAGACAATAAGCTGCTTTCAAAATATTTTCAGCTTGAGGATAAGCTAAATACAAGGAGTGTTCAGAACTTTCAAGCCATAGCCCTAACCAACAAAATAGATCGACTTTCAGGAGTGGTACTTAATGACGCGGTTGTGACCGGCAATCTGACAGGTATCACGGCCGCCATGATCCCAAGGGATATCGTTATTAATACTACTTCTGTTATCACAGCCTTGGGCGCGACCTTCATTGGCGATATAAGTTTGCCCAACTTAACTGCTACCGGCACGCTTACTGTCCAAGGGGTTGGGACATCTACTTTTACGGGCGGTGTTTCAAGCGCTGGTTTAGCAAGCTCTCGCGGTCTTACTTTAACCGGCGGTTCAATTTTATCTTCTTCCGTGGCCTCTTCTTCGCTTGCGAACGGCATCAACCTTACTGCCGGCTGCTTCTCTATCAACGGCACCTGCGTGGGCGGAGGCGGCTCCGGCTCCGGCTCCGGCACTGTCAATACTGGAGCAGCGAATCTAATTGCTTTCTACCCATCTGCGGGCACGACCGTCGATGATGCCACAGGTCTTACATGGGATAATACTAATACTCGTCTCGGCATCGGCACCACCACCCCCGGCACGCCTCTTTCTGTGACGGGCGCTGGGGTTTTCACTGGCCAAGTGACAGCTCCGAGTTTTGAGGCTACAAGCACGAGTGCAACTTCCACATTTTCCATCGGCGGTCTCGCCATCGGCACCAATCAGTTCGTGGTGCAGCAGACGAGTGGACGAGTTGGCGTTGGGGTACTTGCGCCTACTG
>CAYJVD010000076.1:0-3010 GCA_964373585.1 uncultured Candidatus Saccharibacteria bacterium | reverse complement strand
AGTTGAGAAGCCAGAATGGAAGAGAGTTCGTTTTTGAGCCGTTCGATCTCCGCTTTCTCCTCTAAAATTATTTTATTGCGCTCTTTGACGCTCTCTTCCAGCGCGCGCGCGTAGTTTTGCAAATCCATGGTTTTCTTCTCTAGATCCTCTAAGTAGTCGCCGCCTCTGAAAAAGGGGAGAGGGAGCAGCTGGCGCATTCTCATAAAAAATGAAGGGTTTTTCCATGTGACTTTTAAAATAAAATACGGGGCGTTATAAACCTGACCGGAGATCAGAAGCGCGTATTTTTTATAGTTCAAGTTTTTGGTAATCAAAACGCCTTTAGTGGATCTGGCTTCTAGGGTCTCCTT
This sequence comes from uncultured Candidatus Saccharibacteria bacterium, assembly GCA_964373585.1. GTDB lineage: Bacteria > Patescibacteriota > Minisyncoccia > Phycocordibacterales > JBBUBG01 > CAYJVD01. The sequence continues at coordinate 2,660 of CAYJVD010000076.1, read as the reverse complement.
ATATTTTCCAAGATAAACCAACCCCTTGGGCGTGCGCTCCCACTCAAGGGCCACTTCTTTGCCATAAACCTGCCCCTCAATCAAAAGCTCACCATCCTTAATCTCGGCAAATATGGAAAAATGCTCGCGCAGCAGCCGCACCACATCATATTCGAGCATGACCTCGCTGACATCGGCCGGCGGCAACTTCCAGATAGTGGGAATGCTCGCGATCACCCCCCTGACGAGGGGGCCGGAGTTGAAATCGTAAACCGCATCGATGGAAGGGAAAAATCTAATCTTGAGAACGGCCCTGTCTCGCCCTAATTCCACCATCTCCATCTCTTTAGTACGGTTGAAATAGCTGTTGTACTCGGGCACTTTTTTGATAAGAAGCCGCGGATCGGCAAAAAGATACGCCATGGCTCTTTTTAAGATCTCGAGCGCTCCCAACCCCCCTTCCGTGGTTGAAACCAGCCCCATTTCATAAAAAATAGTGGGGTCATCGTCAAAAAAGCGCCTCGCTCGCTTAGTGATCTCTTGGAAAATAGGCAAGGGGATCCAACCGTCCGCGTTAGACATATATTTGGCCGGATAGCCAAGTCCGGTTATCAGGGACTCCTCCGACAGACCCCTCTTGGTACAATAGTTAAAAATCAGACCAACATTGCGCGTGGAGACCGCCAGATCGCTATTTTGATTATTTTTTTCGAAAGGCATGTTCATTAGACAATGATACAGACAATAAGAATTGGAGTAAATAAATTCGCTATAATTAGTAGATGAAAAAACAATACCGCGGTGTCCTTTAAAAACTTGGACGGTACGCCGCACAACTTGCGTAAAGGCGTAATAAGTATATAATTAGGAGTATATACAATCGCAATCATGATACCACGTCTTTTAGGGCCACAAATAAGGGCAGAATTATTCAAAGGAAAGATATTAGTCCTCTATGGTGCCCGCCAAGTAGGAAAAACAACCCTCCTCAAAAAGATACAAGCTGAACACCTCGGCTCTTCAATTTTTCTCAATTGCGATGAGCCTGATATTCGTCTGGCACTTTCTGGCCGCACGTCCACCGAGCTTCATAGGTTTGTAGGGAATAATCGCCTCGTTATCATAGATGAGGCTCAGCGGGTTCCTGATATCGGATTCACCCTAAAACTCATGATTGATACTTTTCCCGATATTCAGATCGTCGCAAGCGGCTCATCGAGTTTTGAACTCGCCGATCATCTCTCGGAACCGCTCACCGGACGCAAAACCGAATATATCCTCTATCCGATCTCGCTCGCCGAACATGTTGCATGGCGAGGGGAGATTGAAACAAAGCGACTTCTCGAAACATTTCTCGTGTTCGGGATGTATCCCCGCACGCTCTTGGGTGGAATCGACGAGGCGAGGAGAACGATCGAAGAGCTTAGTCAGAGCTATCTCTACAAAGATATTTTATCCTACGGCTCCGTTCGCAAGCCGGAGATTTTGGAAAAGCTTTTGCAGGCACTCGCGCTTCAAGTTGGCAACGAGGTCTCGTACACGGAACTCGCAACTCTGGTCGGAGTGGGGAAAGAAACGATTGAACGATACATTGAGCTCCTCGAGAAAACATTCGTGCTCTTTCGCCTTCGCCCGCTTTCACGGAATCCGCGAAAAGAAATTGCCAAGTCGCGCAAGGTCTATTTTTACGACTTGGGTGTATTGAATAGTGTTATTAAGAATTTTAATCCTCCGGAGTTGAGAAATGACATCGGAGCATTGTGGGAAAATTTCGTAATACTTGAACGAATGAAGCACAACAGCTACCGAAGATACGATGCGAACAGTTTCTTCTGGCGGACATACGATAAAAAAGAGGTTGATTATATTGAGGAGCGAGAAGGGAAGTTCTCTGCAGTTGAAATCAAATGGGGCAATCGCTCGCAGACCAATAAAAAACAGTTCATGAAACAGTATCCAAACGCTTCGTTCGAGATAGTCAACAAAACAAATATACTTTCTTTTGCGTCATAGGAGCTATCGCCCCATTCGCTCGATCTCTGTAAAATGTGGAAATTTCTCTACCTACTCATGCCTAAGCTCAAAGTTCTTTCAGCATTAGACATAGTAAAAATACTTATGCATCAATCTGGGTAGCATGGGACCATCTTTTCTGATAACATACGGGTATGCGAGAAATTGAGATTGAAAAATTCAAAGAAGTGGCAAGCAGTGTGGCGAAACAACATGCTCTTTTATTGATGATACTTTTCGGTTCGCAAGCCACGGGACAGACACATCGCCAAAGTGATGTTGATATCGCCGTACTAGCAGATCGCCTTCTATCCATCAATGAACTAATAAAAATAGGCTATGAGCTTGAGAAAGTCGTCCGCCTGGGACCAATTGAGATGGTAGACTTAAAGAGCGCGCCGCCACTTCTTCTTAAGGCAGTCGCGACGGAAGGAAAACTCCTTTACGAATGTCGATCGCAACTGTTCGCTGAATTTCAAATACGCGCCTTAAGACGATATTTTGACACAAAACCCCTCCGAAAACTCCAAGAAGAATCACTCCGCGCTTATCTTCAAACTGTATGATTGATAAAGAGATTATTTTACGCAAAATGAAAGAGATCAGAGAGCGTCTCGAAGAATTAGCGCCTCTGCTCCAAGAGACTACGCTAGAAATAGTTCATAAGA
>CAYJVD010000075.1:0-3029 GCA_964373585.1 uncultured Candidatus Saccharibacteria bacterium | reverse complement strand
TTGGAAAGTTCGGGTTTTGTGGCAAGGGGAGTGTTTGGCGGAGAGGAAGGCTTGAAGGCGGTAGAAGAGATGAAGCCGGATGCTATCTTGCTGGATCTGCTTCTTCCCGGCATCGACGGTTTTGAAGTTATCCGGCGTTTGAAAGGAGATGAACGATTCAAAAAAGTGCCCATTTTGGTTATCTCAAACCTAGGTGAGCCTAGCGATATCAGCAGAGCTCGTGAATTGGGCGCTATCGATTACCTGATTAAAACCAACTATTCACCCGATGAGATCGTGGCCAAAGTGTGGCAGGTGCTCAAATTTTAAATCTGAAGCTCAAATAGAATTTAGACTTTGGATTTTGTGCTTATTATTTTTGACACCCCGAGAATCAAAACAGTTGCCTCGAGTTTCAAAAAGAATAGGATATGAAAATGGAAAAAAAGAATCCTTTGCATAATGGCAACAGTTTAAGAACTTGGATCGAGATTGATGCCCAGGCTCTTGAACATAACTACCGTATTTTTCGTTCCGTTATTAAGCCCAAAACCCAACTGATGGCTGTGGTGAAGTCGAACGCTTACGGGCATGGGCTTTTGGATTTTTCGCGCGCTATTGAAAAGCTGGGCGTTGATTGGTTGGGCGTGGATTCGGTCATAGAAGGCATAAAACTGCGCAAAGAGGGGGTGCAAACGCCTATTTTGGTCTTAGGTCATACCTTGTCAGAAAATTTTCCTCAAGCGGCGGAATATGATATCAGTTTAACCATCTCTAGCCTAGAACAGCTTTTGAAAATTAATAGTTGGAAACTGAAAATTCACCTCAAGATTGATACGGGGATGCATAGGCAGGGGTTTTTTGTCGAAAAGATTGATGAGGTCATCAATCTTTTAAGATCAAAGATCAAAGATCAAAGATCAAATATTAGTATCGAGGGGGTTTATACGCACTTGGCTAATGCCAAGAATCCTAGTTTTTTTAAAGACACCCGAAAGCAGTTAAAAGATTTTAATACTGTTTTAAAAATGCTCAAAGAGGCTGGTTATAAACCCATGGCCCACGCCGCCGCCACCGGTGGCACGCTCATTTTTCCGGAGGCCCATTACGATTTGGTGAGAGTGGGCATAGGATTTTATGGCTTGTGGCCGTCACAGGAGACCGAGGCGGTCTATAAGGAGAAGATTTTACTTAAACCCATTCTAAGCTGGAAGACGATGGTGAGTGAAGTGAAAGAGTTGAAGGAGGCGGGGAGGGTGGGGTACGATTTTACGGAGAGCGTATCGGCCGGGACGCGCCTCGCGGTCTGTCCCGTCGGTTACTGGCATGGCTACCCGCGAGCCCTTTCTTCAGTCGGGCAGGTGCTTGCGAGAGGCAAAAAAGCGCGCGTGGTTGGCCGCGTCTCGATGGACATGATCGTTATTGATGTGACTAGAATTAAGAATGTCAAGGCGGGCGATGTCGTCACCTTGATAGGCAGGGATGGTAAGGAGGAGATTGGCGCGCATGAGCTTGCCGAACTGGCAGGCACCATCAATTATGAATTAGTGACCCGTCTAAATCCCCTCATCAAGCGAGTGCTCATCTAACCTAGCCCCTCCGGGGAAAGGTTAAACCTTTCCCCAAATATGGGGATTTTGGCGGTTTTGGCCACGGTCAGGCCAAGGATTGAAAGGATTATATTTAAAAACAAATTTCTGCTAAAGTAAGGGAATGGAAAACACCCCCTCCATCTCAAAAACCCCGACTTGCAAACCTCTCCCGAAGTAGAGCGGGCCGTCGAGCGGCAAGAGGAGCGCACCGGGAAAAAGGTGCCAAACGACCCGGGAGAACGCATAGAAGCATACATGGATCGGCTGGAGAAGATCTTTTTGAATCCAAACAAAGAACAGCGAGAGCGTATCATACATAAGCGTTATCTGGGAGATTCTCAAACTCTTCGAGACAAGATATATGACGCGCTCATAATCAAGAAGGAAAACTTCCCCGACAGTTACTTCGAACTGCAAAAGCGCGTAGCCAGAGAGCGCGGACAAGCGATGGAAGAAATCCCCGAAAACGTCCGCGACCAGATGATGGACGTGGCCATCCAAGACCAGAAAGCGTCCCTCGACGCCTGGATGGACTATCTCACATCGGAGGACGCCGTCTATCCGGCGTGGTTCAAGTATTTCGTCTGGAGAAACGTCACTAAGCTTTCGCAATTCGACAAAGAGCGCGGCGAATTCAAGAAACGCACGGATAGCACGGTCGCTCCGTATCCTGATATCTACCGCGAACCATTGGCGCAGATCGCCGACATTTATCAAAAAGTAAAAGAGGACAACAAGAATCTCAAAGAGCCGGAGATCAGAGAAGCTTTCTCCAAGAAGTTCCCGGCCCTCTACGCCGAGCTTATTCAGAAATCTCTTGCCTCCCAGATTGAAAACAAGGAAGAGATTAGGGGAGAATGGGTCAAATATGAACGGGGACGAGACGGGGAGGCGGAGAAACTGTTCCAATCGCTCGAAGGCAAGGGTACCGGTTGGTGTACGGCCGGACACTCCACCGCCGAGACCCAGATAAAGAGCGGCGACTTCTATGTGTATTACACTAACGACTCATCGGGTAATCCGACTCAACCGCGTCTGGCCATTCGTATGGATGGATACAACAAAATTGCCGAAGTAAGAGGAGTTCTACCGCATCAAGGCGTGGAGTCGATCATGCAGGAAGTCCTCGACAGCAAGCTTTCGGAATTCGGAGGTGAAGCGGACGCCTACCGCAAGAAAAGCAAGGATATGCAACAACTGACCGCGCTTGAGAAAAAACACAAAGAGGGCCAACCGCTCACCAAAGAGGACCTCCTCTTTCTGTACGAAGTCAACGGCACCATCGAGGGGTTCGGCTATCAGAAAGACCCGCGCATCGAGGAACTACTGAAAGAAAGAAGTCTCAAAAAAGACTTGGCCTTGGTTTTCGATTGTCTCGAAGAACAGATCAGCCTAACTAAAGAGGAGGCGCTCAAGGGAGACATCCTCTTTCACCGTGGCGACCTTTATCTCGACAGC
>CAYJVD010000074.1:0-3078 GCA_964373585.1 uncultured Candidatus Saccharibacteria bacterium | reverse complement strand
AGACGCTCAATATTTTGAAGAAACACAACTTTTATGCGATGAGACCAGCCGCCGATTTTTAGAATTACTGGATGGACATAGTAAGTTTCTTTAACGCCAGTAATGCCGACTACAATTCTTGGTTCTCCACTGGTCAGATTGAGGTCAAGCAGGCCTCCAATTTCTGCGTCGAAAATACAAATATCCGCTCCTGAATCGACTAGCACTTCGTATGATACAGAGCGGTCTTTGTGTGCAATTTCAATGGGGATTACCGGACGTAAAATTCCAGAACCGTATTTTTTGTATTTGAACTTCATATGCCATAGCCGACATAATCAACAAGTTCTTCTGGCATGTGAGCAAGAATGGGTTTTTTACAGCCCTTATGTTTTGCCCTGTCCAGAGCCTCTCTGGCAGTTTTACCGCTCCCGATTACGGTTATCTCATCATCAAGTAAAGCTACCCATAAGCCTTTGTATTTCTTATAAATTTTGGTCCAATCAATGAGCATATCTTCTTATGATATCTTTGACTTATTTATTTATAAACCACACCTAAGATTTCTTTCTTTTCCCGACCAAATCTGTCTTTAGCGACGAGCTTGAGTATATTATACCCCTCGTAAAGGAGCAACTTCTCCTTGAACACCCCTTTTTCATCCGTGAAGATGGGACGGTCGTTTAAGGTAAGACTGGCGATGTTTTTGACTTCTCCCCTGACAGCCATCAGCTCTTTATCGAAGAGCGCGCCATTTTTTGGAGCAAGGATTGAAAGTCGCGGTCCCAAGATCAGCTCTTTAATACCCGAAAAAGCGTAAGCCAGAATGAAGACAAACACGAGAATACCGACAACCAGACTAAATCTCTTTTTCTTCATCGGCTGTTTCGGAGATTGACGGCGCGGAGCTATTATTTAAGGCGTAAATCTCTCTGGGTTTGGCCCCTTCACCCGGGCCGACCACGCCCCTTTCTTCCATTATGTCTATGAGTCTGGCCGCCCGGGCGTAGCCGATTTTAAAGCGTCTTTGCAGATACGAGGTGGAAGCTTTGCCGGTCTTTAAGACCATCTCCTTGGCTTCTTCGTACAGTTCGTCATCGTCATCGTTTTCGGGAAAATCACCCGCTTCATTTTCAGTAAAGATGATCTCTTCGCGGCTGTCGATTTTACTTAGATTGATCTCCTCTTCATCTCCCTGATAATGATCCTGCAGGAACTTGACCACCTTCTTGACTTCATCTTCGGAGATGTAGGTGGACTGAATGCGCGAGGGCTTGGCCGCGTCCCCTGAAAGGTAGAGCATGTCTCCCGCTCCCAGCAATTTTTCGGCTCCGCTTCCGTCAATGATAGTGCGCGAGTCGATCTGGGACGGCACCTGCAGGGCGATGCGCGAAGGGATATTGGCTTTGATCAGGCCGGTAATAACCTCGACTTGAGGTCTTTGGGTGGACAAAATAAGATGAATGCCCACGGCGCGTGACATTTGAGCCAGTCTGACCACGGCCGCTTCGAGCTCTCGCGGGTAGCTCGTCATGATGTCCGCCAGTTCGTCTACGATGACTACGATGTACGGCATATTGAGCGCCTCTTTGATATTTTTGTGATACGACTGGATGTCGCGCACCGCGTGAGCTTCCAAGATGTCGTAGCGGCGTTCCATCTCCTTAATGACCCATTTCAAGACCAAGATGCATTTTTTATATTCTGTCACCACGGGCGTGAGGAGGTGAGGGATTTTATTATAAAGCGTCAGCTCCACGCGCTTTGGATCAACCATGATGAAGCGAAGCGACTCGGGTGAGTTGCGATATAAAAGTGAAACGATGATCGAATGAATGCAAACCGATTTGCCCGATCCGGTGGAGCCGGCGATCAAGAGATGGGGGGCTTTGGCTAAGTTGGCAAAATGAGAGACGCCCGAGATGCCTCTGCCTAAAGCCACGAGGAGCGGATACGGAGATCTTTCAAACTCGCCCGAAGCGAGGAGGCTTCCTAAGCCGACGAGCGATTTGGCGGTGTTCGGTATTTCGATGCCGACGAGCGATTTGCCCGGGATAGGCGCTTCGATACGCAAGGGGTGAGCGGCCAAAGCCAAAGCCAAGTTGTCTTGGAGGCTTACCAGTCTCGAAAGTTTCACCCCCTCGGCAGGTTTCAAGGCGTAGCGGGTGATGGAAGGGCCTATGGACACCTCGTCCATCTCCACCTCGATACCGAAATTGGCTAAAGTGCGCTTGATAATATTGGCGTTGGCCTTGATATCCCCCACGCCCGGCTTGCCTGAATCTTGTTCTAGGAGTGAAAGGGGAGGGGGTTGGTAGTTTTTACCGGCTAGTTTGTTTATTGGAATCTCCTCTTCCTCGTCAGCGTTTCTTTTCGGTTTTGATTTTTCCTTTGTGATTGTTTTCGTTTCTGACATTGTTTCCCCGATTGTATCTTTCTCTCCCATATCACGATATGAACTGGCCTCTTCCTCATCAGTTTTTTTGCGCCAGCCTATCTTCTTGCCGAAGAGACTCCATTCGAAGCTTAGATACTTATCGAAGATCAGGATAAAAGCTATGACTACCAAACCCGTCAATATGGCCAGACTGACATATGTCCCAAAAAGTTTATCCAGCAAAAAAGTTATTAAGTTGCCTATGATTCCTCCTTTTTTTTCACCCAATACTATCTCCACCATACCGAGACCGCCAGTCATGAATATCAGACTGCCTATGACGGTGTTTGAGATCAGACTCGCGTTCACGCCCCCCAGGAAGGAGAAACCGGCCATCAAGATTATGGCAGGCGCCAAAAAGAATCCCATACCGAAGAGCGCGTATAAATAGCGGTAAGTAATATTGCCTGCGGGGCCGGCCTTTCCGTAAGCCGCCAGAGAAAGAAAAAGAGCTGCCACAAATAAGACAATAGAGAGCAGCACTTTTTTTGTTTCTTCCCTCAATCTAGGCTCCTCTAATTCTTTTTCTCTGGACTTTTCTTTTTTATTTTTCATCTCAAACCTAATAGTAGCAAAATTGGACTAGACTTCCAATTTCGCTCGGCTATAATGTAAAAGACATCTATGCTTTTGGATCAAAAAGAACCACTAAAAGACAAGTT
>CAYJVD010000073.1:0-3146 GCA_964373585.1 uncultured Candidatus Saccharibacteria bacterium | reverse complement strand
AAGTAACATCGCTCGTTAAAATCAATGAAGAGGGCGTACTTTTTAGCTCACATATTGATGGAAGCAAGCATTTTTTTACGCCAGAAAGATCGATCAAGATTCAGCATGACCTAGGCGCCGATATCATTTTCGCCTTTGATGAATGCACTTCGCCGTTAGCCCCTTACGAATATCAAAAAGAAGCCATGGGGCGCACCCACCGGTGGGCTGAGCGTTCACTTCTGGAACATCAAGAGCCAAAAAAGTTCGACTTTGAGCCCAAAAAAAGGTCGAACCTTGGGCAATTGATCTTTGGTATCACCCAGGGTGGACGGCATGAGGAGCTACGCAAGGAAAGCGCGCGCGTGATCGGGAAGATGAATTTTGACGGTTTTGGCATAGGCGGTTCTTTCGATAAACAGGATATGGGTAAGGCCGTCAGATGGGTAAATGAGATTTTGCCAGCAGACAAGCCGAGACATCTGCTTGGTATCGGAGAACCCGACGACATTCTGGAGGCCGTAAAAAACGGGGTTGATCTTTTTGATTGCGTCGCGCCTACGCGCCTGGCTCGGAACGGGAGCCTTTTAGTGGAAGGAGGTCGTCTAAATATTTTAAATAGTCAGTATAGAAATGATCTTTCTCCCATCCAGAAAGATTGTCTCTGCTATACATGTATGAATTTCACAAAAGCTTATCTTGCGCACCTCTTTCGAGCCAAGGAATTGTCATGCCACACGCTTGCTACCATTCATAATCTAACTTTCATCAATTGCTTTTTTTCTAAAATTCGCGAGGATATCTTAAATGACCGATTTTAAGTTAAAATCTGACTGGAAACCGGCCGGGGATCAACCCGAAGCCATTAAGGCGCTTCTCGCAGGTCTAGAAAAAGGGATGGCCTATCAGACGCTTCTTGGTGTTACCGGATCGGGCAAAACTTTTACTATGGCCAATGTTATTCAAGCTGTAAATAAACCTACTCTAGTGATTGCTCACAATAAAACCCTGGCCGCGCAACTGGCGGAAGAGTACAAGCATTTTTTTCCCGAGAACGCGGTCCATTATTTTGTCTCTTACTACGACTATTACCAACCGGAGGCTTATATGCCTATAACTGACACTTATATAGAAAAAGATGCCCAGATTAATGAAGAGATTGAGCGCCTGCGCCACGCTTCCACACAGGCGCTACTCACTCGAAGAGATGTCATCATAGTAGCTTCCGTTTCCTGTATTTACGGTCTAGGCGATCCCGAAGAGTATCTAAAACTTCACCTAAGTTTGAAACAGGCAGAAAAAACAGGGCGGAACGATATTTTATATAGATTGATTTCAATCCATTTTGAGCGCACATCCGCGGATCTTGCTCCCGGCAAATTCAGAGCTGTCGGCAACTCGATCGAGATTATGCCCATACATGAAAAAGTGATTTACAATTTATTTTTGAGCGCGGATGAGATTAGAGAAATACTGGTCGTCGATCCAGTGAGCAGAAAGGAGCTTGGAACTAGGGATGAGATACTGCTGTTCCCGGCCAAGCATTTTTTGACGCCCGAAGATGAAAGAAAAAGAGCCATCAAGAACATTAAAGCGGAGTTAAAAATTCGGCTTTCTGAATTGAAAAAACAGAAGAAATTGTTAGCGGCTGAACGCCTAAGACGGAGAACAAACTATGATCTGGCCATGATCAAAGAGATAGGCTACTCTCCCGGCATTGAAAACTATTCCAGACATTTGGCAGGAAGACCCGCCGGCAGCCCGCCTGATACGCTTCTGTCATATTTTCCAGACGATTTTCTGACTATCATTGATGAGTCCCATGTCACGGTTCCCCAGATATCGGGCATGTATGAGGGGGACCGATCCCGTAAGAAAACCTTGGTGGAGCATGGCTTTAGGTTGCCCTCCGCGCTCGATAATAGACCCTTGAAATTCAAGGAGTTTGAAGAACGATTAGGACCAGTGGTATTTACATCAGCCACGCCCGGAAAATATGAGTTTGAAAAATCAGTTCAAATCGTAGAACAAATTATTCGACCAACCGGGCTTGTTGATCCAGAGATAGAGGTGAGGCCGATCTTAAAACCAAGTCAGGTGGAAGATTGTATTAAAGAAATTATAAAAGTGGCCAAACAGGGCAATCGTTCCTTGGTGACCACCCTGACTAAGAAAATGGCAGAAGAGCTGGCTGACTACCTGAAAGAAAGTGGCGTCAAGGCGGAATATTTACACAGTGAGATTAAAACTCTTGATCGTATTAAAATCCTAACTAATTTTCGCAAAGGTCCGTCTGCTGGCGGGTTTGATGTTTTGGTGGGCGTCAATCTTTTGCGAGAAGGGTTGGACTTACCGGAAGTGGCCTTCATCGCCATCTTAGATGCCGACAAAGAAGGCTTCTTGAGATCTGACACTTCTCTCATCCAGACCATCGGCCGGGCGGCGCGCAATGTGGACGGCAGGGTGATACTTTATGCTAATAGCATTACAGATTCTATGCAAAGAGCGCTTGACGAGACAAGTAGGCGAAGGAAAAAACAGATAATCTATAATAAAAAAAATAAGATAACTCCCAAATCAATTAATAAAAAAATTTATGATATGACGGAGGAGCTTGAATCGAAACATAAACGAGCCTTGGGCACTTTGCTCGATTTGGAGACAGGACTGTACGCCAAGGATCCAAAAAAATTTATATCTGAAAAAAAATCTCAAATGGAGGAAGCCGTCAAACGGCTTGATTTTGAAACCGCCGCCATCTTAAGAGATGAGATAAAAGAGTTAGAAAAAATAAGAGAAGGTCGAACAAATAGTCCGACCTTGATGGCGCGGAAGCTTGAACCTTCTATGAAAATTCAAGCTTCCAAATCTAACAGGCAAAGGAGAAGTTTCTTCCACAGGAGCATGTGAGGTTTACGCTCGCCGGTCTCGAGCCATTTGGCTTGGCGACCCGCCTTGCCTCGGGCTCTCTGATCTCCTTGAGCGGTTCGTCGCCCACCTCGAGATTCTCAAGCGCCGTGACATAGTTTTCCACGATCGGCTTGACTTCCTCATACGTGAGCTGACAATCCATGCCAGCGTATCGCTCCAACAGTTCCGCTCGCAGATTTTGATCTTCCGCGAGCGAAAGTACTTTCAACCAGTTGTAAGCCCGCGGTGTCATGATG
>CAYJVD010000072.1:0-3166 GCA_964373585.1 uncultured Candidatus Saccharibacteria bacterium | reverse complement strand
CTTGGAAGCGAAGCTTCCAAGTGGGCACCAGGGAGCTCTTCGGGCCAAACGCATTATCGCCGATCATATCCGCACGGCGGTCTTTATGATGGCGGACGGCGTGTGGCCTTCAAATTCCGACCGTGGCTATGTCCTAAGACGGCTTTTAAGGCGTGCTATTCGCTATGCTATTATTATCGATCTTGAATCTGGAAAATTAAATGAGTTAGCCGGCGTAGTGCAAAATATTTATAAGGAAGCGTATCCCGAGATTTTAGCTAAAGGAGTTCAGTTTGGAACTGTCATCACGGAGGAGGAACAAAAATTCAGAGGGGCTATGGCTCGCGGCTTGAAGCTGTTTGAAGAGATGGGCCCGCATATTTCCGGGCAGGAGGCTTTTCGGCTAGCTACCACTTATGGCATGCCGTATGAAATGATCGTGGAACTGGCGCGGGAAAAAAAATACTCCATCGACGAAGAGGCGTTCAAGAACGAATTCAGAAAGCATCAGGAAATTTCCAAAGCCGGTTGGGAGCAGAAGTTCAAAGGAGGCCTCGCGGACACCAGTCCCGAATCGATCAGATACCACACGGCCACGCACATGTTGCATCAGGCCCTGCGGACTGTTTTAGGCGCGCATGTTTTTCAGAAAGGTTCAAATATCACGCCGGAACGATTGCGCTTTGATTTCTCGCATGCGACAAAGATGACCGATGAGGAGATAAAAAAAGTGGAGGAGCTGGTGAATCAAAAGATTGACGAGGGGCTCGCGGTCTCTTGCCAGACCGAGAGTTTTGAGGAGGCTAAAAGAAAAGAAGCGCTCGGTCTCTTTGAAGATAAATATGAACCGCTCGTCAAAGTGTACACCATTGGCCCCAAAGAGAACCCCTTTTCCGTGGAAATCTGCGGCGGGCCGCATGTGGGCAACACTCGCGAGCTTGGGTTATTTAAAATAATCAAAGAAGAAGCGGTGGCGCAGGGAGTTAGAAGAATTAAAGCTATTATCCATGGAAAAATTTAGTTCGCGTGAAAAAGAAGAAGAGATTCTGTCTGCCTTTACGCCCGAACAACAAGCGGAGATAAAACAAAAACAGCAGATCCTTGCATCTCTGGCCTATTTCATCGGCAAAGATTTTAACATTCCCGTGGAATTAAACGACCCGGGCGCTGGCTGGCACTGGGATTTTAAGGAAAATGTCATTCGCGTTGACCCCAAAGACCTTTTGGAAAAACCTATGGATTATCTTCGTTTCGTCATCTCTCACGAGGGCGGCCATCGAAGGATCAGTCGCCTCGAATCCATCCCTTTGGAAGAATGGGAGCGGCCGGGATTCTCCTTTATGATGAACGCCATTGAAGATCCGCGGAACAACAATTTCATCGCGGAAAACTATTCCAAGTTTCGTGAACAGATGGGTCTCGCGTATCAGGAGGATTTGGATTTTGAAGCTAAAGCCAGACAAAAAGCTGACCAGAAACTTGGCCATCAGCCGCGTTTTATGCAAGCTGGTTTTGAATACATCAGGCAATGGTTCCGCGAAGTTGAGGGGAAAGATTTTGAGCTATCCGAAAATCTGCCGGAAGAAGTTAAGGCGGCGGTCGCGGCTACTTTGGAAGCGGCGCGAGATTCTTGGTTAAGATACCCCTCGCGAGAAGAGGCGGACAAAGGGGGCGAAATCGGCAGGCAGAAAGTGGACGGAGAGACGATGATCAAAGAGTACTCCCGCACCTCCTACGAAATCAATCGCGATGAAGTTTGGCCGGAATTCCAAAAACTGGTCGAAGCCGATATGCAAGATCAAAAAATGCAAGAATTGCTCCAAGACATGCAGAAAGAGCGCCAAGAGGGTGGGGAAGGCCCCTCTCAAGAATTAAAAGATAAACTTACGCCAGAAGAGCAAAAAGCTCTGGAAGAAGCGATTGAGAAAGCCACTGAAGAAGCGAAAAAAGAAAAAGAACGAGGCAGGCCAGTCAATCTTGATTCATTGCCGCAAGAGCTAAAACAGAAACTAAAAGAATATATAGAATCTTTGCCGGAAGAAGAGCAGAGAGAGAACGCCCTAAAAGCCCAAGCCGCTTTCAAAGAATTTGAAGAGGCGCTCAATGAAGAGTTGCAAGGCAAGTTATCGGATAATCCAGATAAAAAGGCGGAAAGAGAAGAGGTGGCGCAGTCGAGCGAACAGCAGGCGAAAAAACCGGAAGCGCCGGAAGAAACGGCGAAAAGCTGGAAAGAGCGAGAACAAGAGCGCGAGGAAGGGGCAAAAGAAAGACGCAAAAAAATGGAGGAGCTGTTTGAGACGGGCGGAAAAGATCCGTACCATAAAGCGTTGGAAAAAGTTTCTGACTTGATAGATGCATTAACGGCTGACCTCCGCGACATATTCGTCAAAAGAAAAATGGAAAAACACGAAGCCGGCTACCGCTCCGGCCGACGATGGAACATTCGCCAGCGGATTCGCGAAAAAGTAGCTGGTATTCCGCTCTTCAAGACCGAAGCGCGCGAGCAAAGAGAAGCCGAAAGCGAAGAGATGGATTACGCCATCACTCTGCTGGTTGATCTTTCCGGCTCAATGCAGGGTTCTAAAATTCAAGAGACATTTAAATCGGTTGTGGTGCTCTCGGAAACTTTAAATAATCTGGGTATTAAATTTGAAGTGGTTGGCTTTCAGGACATACTGCTTGAATTTAAACTGTTTGAAGAGCATCTTGACGAGCCGATGCGGGGGAAATTAAATCAGCTTATGCTGGAAGTTTCCGGTAGTAATCCCGGCGGCCACAATACGCCAAGCGACAACGATGATGGCGTATGTCTGGCGGACGCGTCAAGGCATTTAGCCGATCAGATCGCCAAAAACAAGTTCCTGATTGTGCTTTCCGACGGCCTTCCGGAGGCTAGAGGCAAAAGCCGAGCCCAGCTTGATCGCGAGCTCAAAGAAGCGGTGGCCGAAATCACCGCCAACACCAATCAGAAATTGATCGGCATCGGCCTGATGTCAGATGCCGTCGCCAACTATTACGAAAATAACATCGCGGCTGTCTCTACCGAAGAGATGGTGGAGACCTTGGGCGGGCTCTTGCGCGAGATCATTGAAAAGTATTGATAGATTGCGTAAGATATAAGTGTATGCCTATTCAAATTAAGAACAAAATAGAAAAACTGGTTGAAGCAACGGCCGCCTGCGGCAAG
>CAYJVD010000071.1:0-3180 GCA_964373585.1 uncultured Candidatus Saccharibacteria bacterium | reverse complement strand
GCAAGTAAAAACTTCTTTACCATCTCCCGTGGCAAACGCACAGCCAAACTATTTCCCCACTTTTGTACAGTAATCATCATAAATGTATCTACATTGTATATCCGATATCGCACCTATGTCAACAGTTTGTATGAGGCATTAGACACCGATATTCATTATAACAAAAGATGATAGCCATAAAAAAACGAGGCCCCCGGATCAGATTGAAACGGGGGCCAAGCGCGAAGAGCTACTTGCCCGCTGGAGCGGCGGGCTTGCGACGGAACAGCCACACGGTGTCGGCTCTCGTCTCACACGATCACCCCGCCGCCGAGCATCTCATCCGCCTCCGCAGAGCTACGGCGAGACAAGCCCGTTTTCGTATAAATCACCAACGACTGGCCGGCCGCCGCGATCTATAGTTGCCTTGATGACAAAGGCTTCATATGTTAGAGTACAAACCATGAACATGTACTCATTTCGTACAATTATTGAAGCGGGTGAAGACGGAACATATCATGCTTATGCGCCCGCCCTTCCAGGCTGTCGCACGTGGGGTTGGTCTAGTATTGATGAGGCTCGAAGAATGCTTCGAGAGGCGATCGATTTATACATTCGTAGTCTCGTCGAAGATGGCGAGCCAATTCCAAGCGATATCGGACTTGAATCGATCGAGACCGTCACCCTGAACATGGCTCATGCCTAAACTTGGCCCAATCAAAGACCGAGAGTTGCTCGCTATTTTATATAAACTCGGGTTCGAAGAATCTCGCCAAAAAGCAACAAGTCACAAAATATTAAAACATCCAGACGGAAGACGAACAATTGTTGCCATGCATCCAGGAAAAGATATCCCCATACCAATCCTTAGATCGATCCTGAGAGAGATTGCCGTGACTCCCGGAGATTTCTCAAAAATAAAGCAAGCCTAATTGCATTAATTTTACAAAAATAAAAAAATCCATCCCATTTTTTGCCGGACGGCAGGAACCATAGCGCCTCACACGATCACCCCGCCGCCAAACAGTTCGGCATATTCAGTGTAAATAACAAGCGACTGGCCGGCCGCCGCGATCTGCGGCTGGTCAAAAATGACTTTATAAACTTTATTGACTTGATAGACTTTACACACTTCTAGCGGTTGACGATAGCGCACGCGCGCAAGGTATTTCCCCGGCTTCGGCGCTTTACCCAAAATCCAATTAATATTTGAAATTTGGACTTCATTTGGCATTTGAAATCTATATTTTGCCTGTTCGCCGGCGAAGCGGGGGGTTTCCGAGACAATAAGTGTGTTCTTTCCTAGATCTTTACCGACCACATATAACGGCTTGTCCTTAGGCGACTTCTTAAGCACGCGAAAGCCATGTCTTTCTCCAATAGTGTAAAATTCTACACCTTCGTGCTCGCCAATCACCTCCCCTTTTTCATCCAAAACAGCTCCTTTTCGGGGCTTGATATATCGTTTCAAAAAATCTTTGAGATCCACTTTGCCTAAAAAACAAAGCCCTTGGCTATCTTTCTTCTCTGCCGTGGACAAGCCAAACTTTTTAGCCAAACGTCGCACCTCCGGCTTCGTGTATTCGCCAATGCGAAATAAACATCGCTTGAGCTGCTCCTGCGTAAGCGTCCACAAAAAATACGATTGGTCTTTAACGGGGTCTTTGGCCTGAAGAAGCCGGCACGGATTTTTCAAACCCGCTTCGCCGCCCCAGCGAGGCGGCTCGCTTATCCTCGCCTCGCTCGTCCCGCCAAGGCGGGACACCTGCCCGCTCGGCTGCGGCAGGTTTTCAAAATCCGTGCCGGCTTCTTTCCTGACATAATGTCCTGTGGCCACAAAATCCGCTCCCATCTCGAGCGCCTTTTTCAAAAAAAGGCCGAACTTGATCTCCTTGTTGCACATCACATCCGGATTAGGCGTCCTGCCAGCCTTATATTCTGCAATCATGTAATCTATGACCCCTCTTTTATACTCTCTGCTAAAATCAAAAGTGAGAAAAGGGATGCCAAGTTTTATAGCCACGCGCATGGCGTCTCGCCTCTCTTCCGGCCACGAACAAGAAAGCCACGGAGGATTCCACGCTTTCATAAAAACGCCTGTCACATCGAACCCCTCTTTTTGAAGCAACGCCGCGGCCACGGACGAATCCACGCCCCCAGACATGGCCACGAAGACTCTCTTGCCTTTCGTTCTTGACATCATACCAGCCAGACTAACGCCAAAATATAACTAGGGCAAATATTTGAACTTGTTAGCTTTATGCTCGTCGAAAGTGACGGCGTAATGCATGCCTCCGTCCCGATCAGATAAATAAAACCAGTACGGCGTCTCTTTGGGCTCTTCAGCATCCATGATGGCGTTCAACCCCGGATTGGTGATCGGCCCGGGCGGTAGGCCTCTATATCTATATGTGTTGTAAGGCGAATCGATGGCAAGGTCGTCCATAGTAAGTTGCAGACTGCCCTTTCTCACCAGATAGCCAAGCGTGGCGTCCACCTGCAAAGGAAAACTAGCCTTCAGTCTCTTCCACAAAATGCCGGCGATAATCTGGCGACTCTCTCGGGTACGCGCTTCCTCTTCGAGGATCGAAGCCATGACTAAGACATCCGGCTTGATATCGCCCACCTTTTTAGCAAAATTTTTGCGCATGGTTTTGATGATATCCTCCTCGGAAACTCCGCTATCAAAAAAATAAGTGTCCGGAAAAAGATACCCCTCGTGATTCGCCGCCAAAGTCAGAAATTTATTTTCGTCAAACTCAATCAGATATCTGCCGAAGAGACGGGCGAGCTCGCGATTATCGAGCCCCTCCGGAATAAATATCCGCACCAGCAGCTGTTCTTCAGGTCGAATCATCTTGGACGCCACGCCAAAGAGCCAGCTTTTTTTTTCAAAAAGATACGAGCCGGCAATCACGCCCCCTCGGGGGGAACTCGTCTCGACCATCAAACGAAACAAAAGAGCTGACCTGATAAAACTCTCTCCCTCGAGCAGCTTCGCCACCTCAGTCAAATTAGCCCCTTTTTTTATTTCAATCACTTTGTTGACCGGGAAATCACTCGGAGCGCTCGAGAGGAAAAGCAAAATGTAAAAAGCAAAAAGCAAAATTATTAAAATGGTTTTCTTATGGCTAAGAATCAAAGACATGTTAAATAGGCAAATTGACAGGCGCTTCGCCTCTTTTGGCTTCGATCCTCCCC
>CAYJVD010000070.1:2118-3228 GCA_964373585.1 uncultured Candidatus Saccharibacteria bacterium | reverse complement strand
CACCTCGCCTTTCAATAATTTCACCTCAATACTAAAAGCGTGCAGGCCTAAACGATTTAGACCGGGAAAACAGGCCCTGTCTTTGGCATAAATCCCGTCGCAGACGATCGGATGACCGATGGATTTCAGATGTTTTCGCAACTGGTGAGTACGCCCGGTCTTGGGGTAAAGTTCGAGATAAGTGTAATCAGGAAAACGCTCTAAAACTTTGTAATAAGTAATAGCCTCTTTTAATTTATTGCGCATTCCCACCGGTCGATCCACAAATCCCCTCTCATCTCTTATGGCACCGTAAACCACCGCTCGGTAGACTTTTTTAATCGATCTATCTTTAAACTGTTTTTTTAGATCCAGAAAACTCTTCTGATTTTTGGCAACCAACAACACCCCGCTTGTCTCCCGATCAAGCCGATGGACTATACCCGGTCTTTCTAGATCTTCACCCACAAATTTAATTTCGGGAAACTGTTTGACAAGCCAGTCCACCAGCGATTGCTTGCCGTGAGTGAGCAGGCCGGCCGACTTATTGACCACCAAAACATTTTCATCTTGCCAAATGATCTCCGGCGCTTTCATTATCTTCCAAACCGGCGCTGACGCGACTTATACTCTTCCAGTATGGCCAGAAACTCTTCTTTCTTAAAATCCGGCCAGAGGGTTTTCACAAAAAAAAGTTCGCTGTAAACCGACTGCCAGATTAAAAAATTAGAAAGGCGCATCTCGCCGCTTGTCCTAATGATCATATCCGGATCTGGAATGCCGCGCGTCCAGAGATAGTCTTCAAGCTTGCCTCCATATTTAGCCTTCCTTTCAGCTGCTTGGCGCAACTCTTCCCGTCCGCCGTACGATAAAGCCAAAACTACGGTGATACCGCTGTTATCGGCCGTCTCCTCGACCGCTTTTTTGATCAGCTCTTGTAATTTTTGGGAAAAAAGAGTGGTGTCGCCGATAACCTTGATTCGCACATTTTTCCTCTTGAACTCTGCCCCTCAATCCATCTTTTGTTCATTAAATTTTTAATCAAACATTAATAAATATTTTTATTACTTTTCACCGAATTTTTCTGCTCAAAAGTTCTTGGTCTTTTCTCGATTTTGTTTCTTAAGGAAC
>CAYJVD010000070.1:0-2108 GCA_964373585.1 uncultured Candidatus Saccharibacteria bacterium | reverse complement strand
GCAAAAAATCCACTTCGGCTGTGGGACGATTCCAGTTTTCAGTCGAGAAAACATAAGCCGTGACGAATTTAATGCCGCTTTCAGCCGCCCAATCCACAAACAGTTTAAGATTGCCGTATCCCGCTCGATGACCTTCAAAAGTAGGCAGACCCTCTTTTTTGGCCCAGCGGCGGTTGCCATCCACGATCACCCCCACGGATTGGGGCACTTCCATAAGATTCATATTTAATCATTTTTAACATAGAGAATTATCCCTCGCAACCAAAGAGAGATGGCTTTATAGAAAGGCAAAATAGACATAAAATATTTCAAACCAACCAGCATCT
The DNA here is from genome assembly GCA_964373585.1 of uncultured Candidatus Saccharibacteria bacterium. Classification (GTDB taxonomy): domain Bacteria; phylum Patescibacteriota; class Minisyncoccia; order Phycocordibacterales; family JBBUBG01; genus CAYJVD01. Next base: position 1,782 of record CAYJVD010000070.1, on the reverse strand, counting down.
TAAGCCACCAACCTAAAAAACCAGAAAACCGCACTCCATAAAGATCAGCCACGGCATATTTGCCTCCGACCGGCACCACAAAGATCGGGGCGCTTGGCGCGTATTTTACTTGCTCTTCATGCATCGCGTTTCTCGCTAAATTGCGCGCCGCCAGACGACCCTGATCGATAGCTCTTTGAGCAGTAGCCGGCACGGGACATTTTTTGGCTGAATCAAAACAGAAAACATTGTCGCCAATAGCGTAAATATACGGATGATGAGCCAATCTCAAATACTCGTCCGCCACCAGACAGCTCTTCGAGAGAGGCGCGCCCGCAAGCCTCTCGACTAAGCCGTTCGCGCGCACTCCAGCCGTCCAGATGACTAGCTCCGCCGGCATGATCTTGCCGCCTTTCAGAAAAATCTGCCCTTCATTATAACTATCTATGGGACTTTCAGTCACCACCCCCACTCCAAGCTTAACCAGCCGTCTCAAAACCTTTTTCTCAAGCCATTTTTTGGCGCCCGATAAAATACAGGGGCTAGCTTCCACGATAGAAAGACGCACTCTGCCTCGAGGCACTTTGTATTTTTTTTCTAATCGTTTCAGCAAAAATGAAAGCTCGCCGGCTAGTTCCACCCCGGTAAAACCCCCGCCACCAATGACTATATTCACCCGCTCGCCTTTATGCTTTAAGCGAAAAAGCTCTTCCAAGGCGTTCCGTAGGTTAAGCGCCTCGTCCAGATCTTTTAATCCATAAGAGCGCTCCGAAAGCCCCTCTATCCCAAAATAGTTAGTCTCACTGCCAAGGGCCATCACGGCATATTCAAACTTGATCAGCCCGATATCAAGAGCCACCACCTTTTCATGCAAAAAGACATTCTGGATGAGGCCTTGCACCAGTTTGACCCGGCTGTTTTTGAAAATATCCGAAAAAGGCACGGCCACCGCCTCTCTCACATTTCCATAAGCCGACTTGTCGAAATTATCAAGAGACACAGCCGCGATCTCATAAAGCATCCACTGGGGTAGATGATACGAGCGCTTGTCAACAAGGGTAATGGAATATTCTTCGGGAAGCAGCCTGTCTAGATCGAGCGCCGCGCGCACTCCTCCAAAGCCGCCCCCGAGGACAACAACATTTTTTTTCTCTTCGGTTCCCAAAAGCACGAATTAATGATAACATAATTTTGTTTTTGAGAAGAAAACAGGCCCCCGTAGTTCAATGGATAGAGCAGCGCTCTTCCCCGCCTGCCTACGCTGTGCCCTCATAGTTCAATGGATAGAACGGCTCCCTTCTAAGGAGTAGATCGAGGTTCGATTCCTCGTGAGGGCGTAGTAGGGGGTTTCTAAAGTGTCTACTAAATAGGGTACACATCACGGTGGCAGGGGGTTTGTTTTATCGCGCTCTATATCGGCTACATTGTTTATTTAGTCTTTCGCGGCTAATAGCGCGATGCCTTCGCGGGAAAAACATTTTCCATTCAGAAACGACTTGATGGTATTGAGAAGGAATTGAAAACGCAGAGAGAGGAAATGAGAGGGAATATCGTTTAGGCATGCCGATACTCTTAAGTGGTGGTAAGTAAGTTTATTTAAGATCGCGGCAATATCTTTTGTTATTGGTGGTGTCTGTGAGAAGCTTTTGGAATTATTAAGACTAAAAAGAGTTGAGATTTTAATCTCAGCTTTTATTCTGCAAGAAATCAAGGAAGTGCTTGAGAGAAAATAAATGAACAAAATTAATTCGGAAGAATACTCATACCAAAGAAAGGTGTTGCTTTTTGATAGTGACAATTCCC
>CAYJVD010000069.1:2500-3239 GCA_964373585.1 uncultured Candidatus Saccharibacteria bacterium | reverse complement strand
AATGCGTTTGGCCCGAAGAGCTCCCTGGTGCCCACTTGGAAGCTTCGCTTCCAAGTGGGCTTCCAAGTGGGACATGAGCGGGGCAAAAAGATCGGTCTCAAAAATATTGTCCTTGCCCTGCATGACCATACTCATGCGCTCAAGCCCCGCGCCGGTATCCACATTCTTCTGCTTTAGCTTGCCGACCACTTTTCCCTCTTTCTTCTCGTACTCCATGAACACATCGTTCCAGATTTCCACCACCTGCTGATTCTTGTCGGCCTCCAAAAACTGCTCTTTAGTCAGGTCGCCAAGCCCTGCTTTGGTCACATCGTAAAACATCTCCGTATCGGGCCCGCACGGACCGTTTGGCCCCGGACTCCACCAGTTCGGCTCTTTTCCATCGAGAGCGCGTTCCATAAAATAAATTCTTTCTTTAGGTATGCCAGCCTCCTGCCAGATACGCCACGACTCTTCGTCTTCCGGAGCGTCTTCGTTCCCGGCAAAGACGGCGATGTAAAGTCGCTCCGGATCAAGCCCGAGCCCCTCCTCTTTGGAAGTGAGAAATTGATAGCTCCATGAGATGGCTTCTTTTTTAAAATAGCCTGCCCCGATTCCGTCCGGCGCGTCGGGTTCCCCAAGCGACCAGTTTCCAAGCATCTCAAAAAAAGTGTCGTGCGTGGCGTCCCCCACTTCTTCGATATCTTGAGTGCGCACGCATTTCTGAACATTCACCAAGCGATGGCCTCGGGGATGCGCC
>CAYJVD010000069.1:0-2490 GCA_964373585.1 uncultured Candidatus Saccharibacteria bacterium | reverse complement strand
TACGTCACTAAGGGGTGCATGCCCGCCGTGGTGAAAAGAGCCGAGGGATCATTTTCAGGCACGAGCGAGGCCGAAGGAATGACAACATGCCCCCGTTTTTCAAAAAATTTGAGAAATCGCGAACGAATTTCCGAGGCTTTCATGGTAAATGAATTGTAACCCAAAACTCACTCCCTCTCAAGACTCCATAATGGTCCGATAGCTTGGAATCACCCCGGGGGACTTAGCTCGTGAGATTCTCAATGAAAGCTTTTAATTTATCCAACTCCTTATCACATTCCCCCATAGTACGAAAAGTGCCGACGCCAAAGGACTGCGCTTTGTTTTTATGGTTTTTGCCACGCGAGAAGCGTGCCGGACTCCTGCTCGAGTGGATCAGCTAAACGAAGAGATGAAGACTGTCTTGGGCGAAGAATAGTAGAATGCGCGGCAGCATCAAGCGCTTCGGGGATATACCAAAGATCCTTTTCAGAAATAGTCCACTCCCGCTTATTGTAGTTAGTCAGATCAAAGGGTCGGGTAGAGAAAGCCCGCAAACTTTTTTTGCCTTGCTCGTCAGTGTATTCATGAAAATAGGAGAGCGCCAGCTCGCGGAGCGTTCGGTACACCGGCTCGCGATACCGAAGGACAGCGTGATTGGTCTTGCTGACCGCCCCCCACCTTCCGTAACGGCGAAAAAGCGCCACCACATGATCCTCGTCATGGCGCGCCGCGCGCAAGTCGAAAAGGAGCGGCCGCTCGCCATGCACCATAAAAGCGGCCGCGGCTAAAAGCGCTCCTTCAATGCAATGCGCGCGGCGTTCGCGCAAGACACGCCGCGGCGAAAAACAGCTGTCCCCTTCCGGTTCGAAATTGATCGGCAATGTCTCCAAAAAATCCTGCACCTTAGACGGCGAAGACAGTTTTTTCAAAATAGCCAGCTCGCTCGGCTCAAATCCGTACATGCATCCAGTCTAACTTAGATTTGTTTACAGAGATATTTTTTGGTATACTATGCAATATGAAAAAAAGAGAAGAAATCTCGACGTATCCTGCCAAATTTGATCCAGCCGAAGAAGGCGGCTATAATGTCAGCTTTCCTGATTTTCCCGGTTGCGTTACCTTCGGACGCACTTTCGAAGAGGCGAAAAAGATGGGAACTGAAGTGCTTAGTCTGTGGATTGAAGAGTTACGGGTTCACCAAGAACGCATCCCGACCCATCTCGGCCATCCAATAGTAGACGAAGTGGCTGTATCCTTAAGCTAGTTATTAAAAAAATTCCGAGAGACAAATTCAAGTAAGCAACGGAAAAATAAAAAAGACCCAGTCACGCTTTTGACTAGGTGGCGCGGTTTGTGGGGATAAATTTACTCAGTATAAAAATGCTTTCGTAGGTGATCCTCGGGGATATATCGCATCGCCTGGTTAAAAATTTCTCGCAAGGTTCCTCGGTCGATCTCATCATGAAGAGGAACAGTAAGCGTCTGGCTTGTATTCGCTAAAAGCCTTTGCAATTTCACATGACTCCCTTTTTGCTTTACAGCGAAAAACCCGAAGGAGTGAAAGATCTTGAGAAGCTCGTCTCCAGAAAGCACTTTGAGCCTAGGCATACATCAGAGATGGAAGCTCAAAATTTATGAGTACGGAGGGTTTTGGGACCACATCATATCGAGAGAGATCTTCTCCTTCGAGATGGAGCGAGAGCGCCTCGCCAATATTGCGAATGAGTTCGTCAAATGTCTTGCCTTGTGTAACAACTGGTATCCCAACACCGGACGCGACATACTGTTCTTCCCCTTTCGTGACCTGAAATTGAATGATGTGCTTCATAAATATATTCTACTCCCCCGTCACGCTTTTGGCTAGGTAGTGTAAACCCCGTTAGAAGCTCACGCGGGGCATTCAACCTCGCGTTCGCTAAAATCAACTGGCATTCATCCCCGCGGCAAGCCGCGGGCGTTCTGCTTCTAACGGGGTAAATCTGAAAGGCATTCCTCCACACACACAAAATTAATAGTTACCCCTGTAAGAGAGTGGTCAGTTTCGCACAGGTCTCTTCCACAATCTCCGTCGATGCGTGTTCAATATAGGCAATGTCCCTCTGTTTCCAATCATAGAGACGAATATGGTCGGCAAGTACGACACCAGAAACAGAACCCTCGATATGCACTTCGAATTGGTACCCTTTCTTCTGTGAAGTAATTGGGCAAAAAAGAGCGAGCCCTGTCTTACGATTATAGATAAGCGGAGAGAGCACAAGCGCAGGCCGTCTCCCTTGCTGCTCGTGCCCTTTTCCGGAACCAAACGAAAGCCATACGATATCACCTCTTTCAGGAATATAGTTCACCATGCCTCTTTTCCAACGGCTTTCATACTCGGCCAGATTTCACCGTGGAGAGTTTTCTTAGTAATCCCCGCAACAAGCTTCTTGAGAGTATACACTTTTCGTGGGGCAGGTTTAAAAACAATCGCGTCCTTATGGGAAATGAGGGTCACGGCTGTTCCCTTCG
>CAYJVD010000068.1:0-3320 GCA_964373585.1 uncultured Candidatus Saccharibacteria bacterium | reverse complement strand
AAGAGGAGGTGGCGTTGTCTCCCACGATGGTAGTGGTGGCAGTACCGCCGATGTAGAGACGGTCGGCGATGGATTGTCTAGTGGAGGAGGCTTGAGTGAATGAAGAGAGACCGGTGACGGAGAGCACAGAAGAGAACGTGGAAGTAGCGGTGAATGAAGTCGAACCGTAGAATGTCGAGTATCTTGACGAATCAAAACTATTAAAATTATTGCTTCCTTCAAAATAGTTTGAACGCGTAGCGCGATTGTCATAATTGAAATAGAGATCTCCGCCTGAACCGGAATTGAAGACATAGTTGCCATTGCCATCAACACGAGCATTCGGCGATGTCGTATCAACCCACGATGGCAGCGAACTGCCAAAGGCCGTGGCGTAACCTTTGGTATCCGAACTGGTAAATTTTTGACCAAGGGTGCTGGCATTGCCGCTGATCTCCAGTTTGATAGTAGGCGTGAGGGTGCCAAGCCCGATTCTGCCTGAACTCTGCTGTACCACGAACTGATTGGTGCCGATAGCCAGGCCGCCGGATAATGTAGATGTACTAGTATTTGAAACCGAAAGATTGGTAACGCTTGTAGTGCCAAAAGACGAGGGCGTGTTTGTAGCAATAATATTTCCTGCTGTAATCACAAAGCCTCTTGAGGAAGAAATACCAGCCGTGCTGACACCACCCGAAAATGTGGATGTGCCAGCCCCAGAAACAGTAAGGAGACCAGAGGCCGTAAGACCCATCACGCTCAGGTCGCCCGAAAAAGTAGCGCTGGTTCCAGAAAGAGGCGAGGTAGTGTTTACCACAATGTCCCGCGGAATCATGGAACTTGTGAGTCCAGTCAAGGTGCCAGAAATAGTGCTATCTGTTATGGTCACTCCTCTAAGATTATCTATCTTATTACTTAAAGAAGCGATGCTCAAAACCTGACTGGTGTTTTTGGAAAGAGAAGTAGACAACTGTTGCATCTGGACGTGGACCTGGGTGCGCAACTGCTCCAAAGCGCCGTTCATCTCCAATCGAAATGCGCTCAATTTATCGCCTCCAATCTGATTTATGGCGACAGGTTCAATCTTGGCAACAGGCAAACTGGCATCAGGCGGCACAAATACTTCTCTTTTGGGAATTGGATTCGGTGTAGCAAGAAGCTCCGGGGCCTTGGTCTCGTCCACCTCTATTTTTACCTTAGTTTTTTTTAAAGGCACAGAAAAAGCTGTGGCCGCCTGAGCATCTTCTAACACGCCAAACTGGTTAAAGGTTTTAGGAGAAGGAGTTGCTAAACCCTGATTGGAAAAAATAGTAACCAAACTCAAAAAGAACGCTACTATAGTAAGCAGTAAAGACGAAAATCCACCGCGGAAATATCCTCTAGTCATTCAGTGATTAATTATAGGACAAAATGTTAATAATCTGTTGAAAAGACTGTGGATAAGTTTCTTTACACCCAAGGGCAGCCCTTGGTTAAATTTGACAATTAAATCAATTGGCGGAAAGAAGCGTTCGCTTTTTGGTAATCACATCATAGCGGTAAAAACGCCGTGTATCACGACGGGGACGGCCACTATCTCCACAATTTGTTAAACTAATATCTAAATCAATCTCCCGATCGTTCCGCCAATGCAGAGAAGTGATCGTCTCAAGATTGAAATCATCATACATATCGATATCACTTATAGTACCTGAAATTAAATTGAGAAGGGCGAGGCTATAACTCCCTAGACACGACCCTGATGTGGTCTCAGACTGAAGAAGAACAAAAGTATTTTGGGGCGAGGGCACGAAAGCCAGATAGGTTCCACGTATAGAACCCGGCAAGTGGCGGATTTGGTCTCTGGTTTGATCGTATCGAAAAAAAACCCAATTGCAGTTTTGCGCCCCACACAGATAAGAATCGGCAACGGCAAAATAGAAAATACCCCGCGGATACTCAAATGAGTCTCCACCGTTCCATACCCCATAGGCGGAACCCATATACTGTTTGGTCTCTGGAAGTATACCACTGATTCGATCAAGGCCGAGCCGGTCAATCGAAATTTCGATAGGAGAACTTGAGGCCGATGTTATCAAAACGGTTTTCTGGAACTCCGTCGGGATTGGAGATTCTTCATTCATATTCGTCTCCACAACAGATGCGGATTGACGATCATCCAAAGATTCAGGGAAAAGGGGGAGAAAGAGTTCGTGAGCAACAAGGAGAGCTGTCACGAGCAATACTGCCGAAGAACTCACTTTCCAAGACCTTGATTTCATCTGCGAGCGAACATTTTTAATAAAATTAACCACCTCGACTCTTTTATCTTTGCTTTGAATTCTTCCAAGATCAAACTTGGCATGGGGTGGAAAACCCCCTGCCCTGCGTTCCATGCGGCGAGAAATTTGTCGATGCCGTTTGTGGTGCGATCGTACCCAGTAGTATACAACCACCGAGCATAGCGAATTCCACCCTCAATACTAGCGTCGAATACAAAAGGGTTGGTAATGGAAAGCCGAGTTTTTCCAACTGCTCACGAGCACCCTTCTCGAGAGTAAGCTGAAAAATACCCTTTCCCGGATTCTTTTCTTCAGGCCTTGAAACCGCATATGGCTTATATTTCGACTCGGACCATGCCATCGCAAGCATGAGATCAGGGTCCATCTTGAATTTTTTCGATGCAATACGAATTTTTTCAATGGCAAGAGCTCGCTCTTGACCCTCTATCTCTACCAACGATGAAAATATGTACCCGACTTTGTTTTGGTATCTAACCTTGTGCCACATCAGGCTTGGTACGTTCGTTGCGCCGGTCCATGATCCAACAACTTCCTCTTGTATTACTTCTAATGTGCTTTTATCTGGAAGGGTGGCAATGATTTTCGAAGTTTCTGTATCACTGGAACTAGCTCGAAGATTCGCTGTCTTAGACTCAGTAATGTCAGGATACAAAACAACATGAGCAATCTTGCCGAGAGTGTAAGAAATCACACTAAAACGAAATGATTTCTGAACTGCTGCCCTTTTCTTCGACATGGAATAATATCGAACGCCATGTGTCGTTGTTGTCGGTATCCCAGAAATTTCTACTCCCTTGAAAACTGCCTCCGGAAATGGCTGGTCGGTATTCACGACTCGTTCCCCGAGATCTCTGCCAAGATCAAACAGTTCGACTATTTCAACCAGTGGGGCTCCGTCCACCGCGTAGGTGATTGTATGTGTCCCCGCGCCGAAAGACACAACATAGAAATTTTTCTTACTGGCCCCGCGAAGTCTATTCCCGTTCCATGAGGCTGGTGTGGCAAACTCTTTTCGTTTACCGCTAAATTCGTAGAACGGCACATGATCAATAGCAATCG
>CAYJVD010000067.1:0-3443 GCA_964373585.1 uncultured Candidatus Saccharibacteria bacterium | reverse complement strand
ATAAGCCTTATTAAAAACTTCTCTAAACTGAGTAAAAAAGAGTCCAAAAAAAAGGGAGCTAAGTAAAGAGGCAAAACTGCGCTCTCCAAAACCGCCGTCGGGGGTTCGATTCCCTCAGCTCTCGCAGAGAGATGCAGGCACAATGTGTCAAAACACATTGTGCGGGGAATCGAAAGCCGGCCTGCACGAGCGCCCGCGAGTGATGGCGGCGGGGTCGCGACTTTTTGCGCCGCATAAAAGTTGTGACCGATTCCCTCAGCTCTCGTAAAAATATGACATTGGAACATCCAAATATAAGTGACGAAGAGAAAAGATTCCTGGAGAAATTTGGCGTGGACGGAAAAATAGATAAGGAAAAAGTGGATCAGTTTTTCAGCACTCTCTCCTTCCGATACGAGACTACCGGGGTCGTTGGAGATAGCCTGGTTCGGCTTGACCAAGAGGCAGATATATACGCTGATTTGGAGCAGGGGGTCCCTGTTCTCATTCGAGGCAACACCAGAGTGGGCAAGACCAGCATGCAATACTCTCTCAAAAATCACCGCTATAAGGAAACGGCTTGGGTAAGAGAGACTGTCACTACTTTCGAGCATCAAGAAAAAACTATCGACGAATTTAAGGCCACTTTTTGTCTGGAAGAGATAGCCGAATTGATAGCAGAAAAAGAGACGCGGGCCGGCGAGGATGAATGGCAGAGAAGCAAGGAGGTTAAAAAAGAGATAGCGGCTAGCGGAAAACCGCCCTTTCAATATCTAAACGACTATCTTAGCCAAAAAACTGAAACCGCTTTTCTGGCCTTCGACGAAGCCATTGCTTGGTCTAACCAACCAGAAAAACTGGAGTATCTGGCAAGCTTGGCGAATTTTTCGCAATTGAAATTATCCATCGTGCTGCACCGATTGGCCAGAAACGAAGAGCTGTTCCAGCAAATTTTTCATAAATTTAACACCTATTTCATCAGACCCCTTTCGCTCACGGAAACCTCCATTCTAATAAAAACCCCGCTAGAAAACAGTGGCATCAGTCTGACGGAGGAAGCCGTTGCCGCTATTCATGAATTTTGCGGCGGCAGAGCCATGGAAGTAAATATTTTCTGCCGCGCTCTTTTTTCTCCCTATGACCAAGAGAGAACTCTGTACGATCCTAAGTTAGATTATACCAAGGCGGATACTGATAAAATTATTTCTTTGGGAAAATGGAAGCTCGACATGTTTGACCACGCCATCCGCGGATACGAATCGGCTTTTAAAGATACCATGAGCCAAGAAGAGCAAGCTCTCATCAAAAGATTGGCAATCGAAGAGAGCGTGCCCATCGACCAAATTAACCCCTCTATCGCTAAACCGCTCATCGACACCATGCTTATCCGAGAAAATAAGGCTAAGGGCGTCTTTGAATTAAATGGCGGGCTCATCTCCAAGGTGTTCAAAGAGCTTATTTAAATGCAAAACCTAAACAATTGGAACGATTACGAGCTTTTGGACGCCGGCAACGGCGCGCGCCTTGAAAGATGGCAAGAGTTTATTTTAGCCAGACCTGATCCGGTGGCCATTTGGCCCAAGACTCTTCCTGAAGAAAAGTGGCAGAAAGCAGACGCTTTATATGTGCGCTCAAACAAGGGAGGCGGTAAATGGCACTTTCAAAACCAACTTCCCGAAAGATGGATCGTCAACTACCAAGATTTAAAATTTTGGGTGCGACCCACAGGATTTAAACATATGGGGCTTTTTCCGGAGCAGGCGGTGAATTGGGAGTGGATGGCCGGTAAAATTCAAAATGTAAAAAGCAAAATGCAAAACAACAGTTCAAAATTCAAAATTCTTAATCTTTTTGCTTACACGGGGGCAGCCACGGTGGCATGCGCCAAGGCAGGCGCTAGCGTCACGCATCTGGATTCCGCCAAGGGCATGGTGGAATGGGCCAAAGAAAATTGTAAATTAAATCAACTGGACGCGCGCTTCATCGTGGATGATGCCCTTAAATTTGTGGGGCGGGAATATCGCAGAGGCAACAAATATGACGCTATCATCATGGACCCGCCCTCATACGGTCGCGGAATCGAGGGAGAAACCTGGAATATAGAGACAATGCTTTGGCCATTGGTAAAATCGTGCGTCGAAATCTTGAGCGCGGAACCTGTATTCTTTCTCATCAATTCTTACACCGCCGGACTCTCCCCCATGGTCATTGAAAATATCATCCACTCTGGAATGGAAAAACAGTCCGGCAAGATCTCAAGCGGAGAATTAGGTCTTGAAATAACCTCCACCGGGCAAACTCTGCCAGCGGGCACCTTCGGAAGGTGGGAGTCCTAATATAGAAAACAAAAAACCAGCCAGGGGCTGGTCTTGAATAAAGAACTTCATGGTCCGAAACGAGTGTGCCGGAGCCAAAAGGTGGACTTTTTTTCTATACGATTGTTCGATGCTTATCTCTGTGAGAGCAAGTAAGAAGAAAAAAGGCGAAGAGGAGTAATCTTGGATTACTTCTCTTCGTGTGAAGATCCTTTGAGACGATTGTAGAACATCTCAAGTCCGGTGACAACCCCACTTTTCGGAGCTTGCTTGAGCTGGTCTCGATGTTCAAAGATCCTTCCTGCGCCTGTGATCACTAACTTCGCCAGACTAATCAGAGTCATGTTAAAGTTATCCTTGAGCGGATCTGCGCTCGCTCGAAGAAATTTTTCCATGTTCTCGGCTTCGGCCTCAGCCTTGACGCGACTATTAGCCGCCTCATCCATGGGTGATGACAAGAAATCGAAAGTTACGAAATCTTCAATAATGTAGCCATCCTTCGAGAAAGCACCCCTCAGACTCTCGACCATCTGTTTCTCTAGATCTACCTTCCCCTCGATCATACTGTCATAAGTCATGGCCCCAAGTTTTGCACTGAGCACTGATTGCCCCACCACTTCCGCCCGCTCTTTCATCCTTCTGGGCGGCATTGCCATTAACTTACCGAGACCCGCTGGGTCGACACGATAGTAGAACTTTACCCTCACACGGATCGGAATCTTTTCACTACGTCTACCAGAACGGTTCACATGCATCCTCTCCTCAAAGCCGCCCTCTTGGCGCGACATGTCGAGAGGTTCGATCGAGTAGGGAAGATGGGGTATCACTATCCACCAGCTGCCGGGGAGTAACACTCCGACCAATTTTCCTTTTTTATACACCAATCCGATGTAGGGATCTGATATCTGGTGGACGAAGTGACTGAAAGCCAGCACGTCGAGTGCGAGCACCACAAGGGGAATCGTAGTGTTCACTCCCAAGTACCAAAAGGCTACGACCATTACAGCCGCCAGCCCAGCCACACCTTCCATGACCCAGATAGGCCATCGACGCGGATCTACCACGGGATACTCATACTCTCGAGGCGATATCACCATTTTTTCCTCCACCCTTCTTCCGGATTTTGGCCGGAGTCACAGTTCTGTTTTT
>CAYJVD010000066.1:0-3499 GCA_964373585.1 uncultured Candidatus Saccharibacteria bacterium | reverse complement strand
CTACATTACTGCGCGTAGTGGGAATGAAGAACAACGCCAGAGTCAATCTGAAGATTAACGAACCTGAAGGTTCTCGACCGAGAGGGCCGTCAATGTCCTCCGGCCCGGCCACCAAGACGGTGGACGAAGCCATGGCAGATCTCGCTCTCTAGAGAAAACAAACCCCGCAAAGGCGGGGTTTGTTTATCAAGCCTAAAAAATTACGTATCATGACATTTAATATTATAACCATTTTCCCTGAAGCTTTTCATTCGTATTTAAACGCGTCTATCTTAAAGCGCGCTTGCCAAAAAAATCTCGCGAAATTTAATTTTATCAATCCCAGAGATTTTACAAACGATAAACATCGAAAAGTGGATGACAGTCCATATGGCGGTGGACCGGGCATGGTGATGAAGGCGGAGCCAATAGTGGCTGCGGTTGAGTCTGTAAAGTCTATAAAGTCAAAAATTGTGATTTTATCGCCGGCTGGTAAGCAGTTTACTAATGAGATGGCGGACAGGTGGATCAAAAAATATGAAGAGTTTATTATAATTTGCGGCCATTATGAAGGCATCGACGCCAGAGTAAAAAAAATATTAAAGGCCGAGGAGATATCTGTGGGTCCTTACACTTTGACCGGCGGCGAACTGCCTGGCCTGATTATCATAGACGCGATTACCAGAAGAATCCCCGGCGTGCTTGGCAAAAAAGAGTCCATCGAAGAAAACAGGATTTCAGCGAGCGAGGTGTACACCCGACCCGAAGCAATCGAGTATCATGCTAAAAAATACAAAGTCCCCAGAGTGCTTCTTTCTGGCCATCACCAGAAAATTAGGAATTGGAAAGAAAAGAAGTTATCAACAGATAAATTGTCTCAATAACTTGACAAAAATTCCAGTTTCTATTAAGTTACTGTATACACTTGCAAGATTGAGTTAAGGGTGCTAGTAAATCGTTTCAGATTAGACGATAACGCTAAATAAGTCTTGCCATATATACATAATTAGGGGGATAGTTATATAAAGCCTTCAGAGGAGGTTTTTTATTTTTTTAATAAATGCAAAAGAAATATTTTTCCCGTTATAAGAAAGATCTGGCAGAACTGCCGGATCTGGTGGAGCTTCAAAGGAAATCATATGAGTGGCTTAGGGACACGGGACTGAAGGAGATTTTTGCGGAATTTTCCCCCATCAAAGATTATACGGGCAAAAAATTTGAATTGGAGTTTTCATCTATTCAACTGGAAACTCCGAAGTATGATGAGCATTACGCCAAAGCCAACAACCTGTCGCTTGAAACTCAGTTAAAAGTAAAATTAAAATTAAAAAATAAGATCATAGATCATGAGAAGGAACAGGAGATATTTCTGGCCGATTTTCCGGTAATGACTCCACACGGCACTTTCATCATCAACGGAAACGAAAGAGTGGTGGTGCCGCAACTGGCTAGAAGTTTTGGAGTCTTCTTTACTTCAAATGAGATCAAGGGCAAGAAATATTTTGGAGCAAAAATTATTCCTGTGCGCGGCGTCTGGATTGAGATGGAGACGGATTCGGACGGCAATATATATGTGCGCATCGATCGCAAGCGCAAGTTTTCCATATTTTCGCTTTTGAGAGTGCTGGCGGGCAAGGATGACGCTTTTATCCTGAACGAATTTAATGATGTCAAAAGCGATGTTCCTTATATTAAGAATTGCCTGACCAAAGACCCCGCCAAAAATCTGGATGAATCGTATGTAGAGATGTATTCCAAGCTCAGGGATAACGACCTAGCCACTGTGGCTAACGCCAAAGAAGCTCTGGAGATGATCTTTTCCGAGGAGAGATACGATTTGTCGTTCGTGGGGCGTTACCGTTTCAATAAACGCTTTGGAAAAGAGATGGATGAAAAAGCTTTGGCCAGACGCACTCTTTCTTTCAACGATTTGGTCATGGTAATAAAACATATCATTCACCTAAATAGCACTCCTGACGCTAAGGAAGACGATATCGACCACCTTGGTATGCGCAGAGTAAGATGCGTGGGTGAAATGCTTCAACTTAAAATTCGCACCGGCCTGACACAGATGAAACGAAATATCCAGGACCGTATGTCGACCGTGGACACCGCCACCACCTTACCCATTCAACTGGTAAGCGCGCGCCCCCTTCAGGCTCGATTGAAAGAGTTTTTTACCACCAACCAGCTTTCCCAGTTCATGGGACAAGAAAATATTCTTTCTGAAATTGAACATCTAAGACGCTTGTCCGCTCTTGGGCCCGGCGGCCTTACGAGAGAGCGCGCTGGCCTTGAAGTAAGAGATGTCCATCCGTCGCATTACGGCAGGGTTTGTCCCATTCAGACGCCTGAAGGCCCGAACATCGGCCTCATTCTGACCTTAAGTTCGCACGCTAAAGTGGATGAACTGGGTATTATCCAAACTCCTTACAACAAAGTCAAAGACGGCAAACTACAAAAAGAGGTGGTGTATTTAAACGCCATCGAGGAAGAGTCGTACAATATAGCCCACGCTGGTGTCAAATATGACGCAGACGGCAATCTTTCAGAAGAGAAAGTGGAAGCTCGAGTGAACGGTCATCCTGATTTAGTGCCGAAAGAGAAGATAGATTTCATTGATGTGGCGCCCAATCAAGCTTTTTCGATCGCCACCTCTATGATCCCCTTTCTCGAGCACGATGACGCTAACCGCGCTCTCATGGGATCCAACATGCAACGCCAAGCCACTCCTTGTGTTTTGCCAGAAGCGCCGCTTGTGGCTACCGGAGTGGAGGAGCGTGCAGCTAAATACACCGGCCGGCTGGTTATTTCTGAAGTTGATGGCACAGTTCACAAAGTGGATGCTCAAAAAATCGAAATAAAGACAGAGAATAATGAATATAAGACATACAAACTGGTAACATTTTCTCGTACCAACAATTTTACAGCCTCACACCAAAGACCCGTTGTCAATCTCGGCGACAAAGTAAAAAAGGGACAGGTGCTCGCAGACACTTCCACCAGCGACCGCGGCCAGATCGCACTAGGTCAAAATGTTTTCGTGGCGTTCATGACTTGGGGAGGCGCGAACTATGAAGACGCTATCATTATTTCCGAGCGCCTGGTCAAACAAAGCAAATTCACAAGCATTCATCTCGAAGAGTTTGTGGTCAATGTGCGCGATACTAAATTGGGACCAGAGATCACTACTCCCGATATTCCCAATGTCGGAGAAGTAAAGTTGAAAGATCTGGACGAAGACGGTGTGGTGCGCATAGGGGCAGAAGTTTACCCGGGCGACATCTTGGTTGGAAAGATTACGCCCAAAGGCGAAACCGAGCTGACGCCCGAAGAAAGACTGCTGCGTTCCATCTTTGGTGAAAAATCGCGCGATGTAAAAGACACATCCCTTCGCATGGACCACGGCAAGAGGGGCAGGGTGATCGGCATCAAAGTCTTCTCTCGCAACCGCGGCGACAAGTTGGAATCGGGAATTATTAAAAGAATTCACATTGAAGTAGCTCAATTAAGGAATGTC
>CAYJVD010000065.1:0-3532 GCA_964373585.1 uncultured Candidatus Saccharibacteria bacterium | reverse complement strand
AACCTTATTAAAACTCAGTCTCACTTGCAAGACGATCGCTCCGTAGATGAGACTGTCAAATGCCAAATCAAATCCCAAGCCCAAAGACTGGTTCAGTTTTTGATTTTGGATTTTTAATTTTCATTTAGCCTTTGTCATTTGGATTTTGTACTTAAAAAACGAACCTTATTAAAACTCAGTCTCACTTGCAAGACGATCGCTCCGTAGATGAGACTGTCAAATGCCAAATCAAATCCCAAGCCCAAAGTATGATTAAACTTTTGGTTTTGGATTTTTAATTTTCATTTAGCCTTTGTCATTTGGATTTTGCACTTAAAAACGAACCTTGACCAGTCATGGTTCGACCTAGTAATCTGATGCCATCATGCGCGTTCTCGGCATCGATCCCGGATACGACAGATTTGGATTGGCAATCTTGGAAAAGGAGAAGCTTTTGTATTCAAACTGCCTGACCACCAAAAGAGACGCTCCTTTCGCCAAAAGATTGTATCAACTGGCGGATAAAACAGAAAAACTCATTAAAGAGTGGCGGCCGGACATGCTGGCCATGGAAAAGCTGTTTTTCAAAAGCAATCAAAAAACGGCCATGGGGGTAGCCGAAGTCAGGGGGGCCATCACATATATAGCCACAAAATACGGACTGGAGATAAAAGAGTACGCTCCGGTTGAGATTAAAATGGCTATCACTGGTCACGGTGGGGCCGATAAGCGCCAGATGGCCAGGATGATTGAGCGTCTTATAAAAATGAAAAAGAAACCTAAATATGACGACGAATACGACGCTATCGCCGTCGCCCTGACCTGTTTTGCACATCTTGGACTTGCAAAAAATATTTAGTTTGCTACAAATACGAACGGGTTGAAATCTCAACCCGTTTATCAATAATTTATCATAAAAATTATGGATGAAGAACTTCTCGAAGAGGGAGTGGGCGCGGACCTAGAAGATCTAGACGATGCCGACAATCCGCTCGGGCTCGGAAACGAGGACGACGACGATGACGATGAGGGCCTCGAGAGAGATCTCGATTAAACTATTTTTATTTTAAGAAATCGTCTCTTCCCGATCCTAACCACCAGCGGCTGATCGATTTTAAAATGCGGCTCGTTTATTTTGAGCTCATTTTGACCAGTCTCTACGGAAATAGCGCCTTCAAACACAAGCCGCCTAAAATCGGATTTGGATTTAACCAACTGACACGCGAGCAAAACATCCCCCAGCTCTTCCCCCACTAAAGCGGTGGTCTCTTTTATCTCATCCGGCAACTCTTTTTTTTGAAAAGTTTTCACGAACGCCTTTTCAGCTCTTTTGCTGGCGCTTTCTCCATGAATCATCTTCACCACTTCGAGCGCCAGCCTCATCTTGGAATCGCGGGCGCCTGCTTCGTTTTCAAGTTTATCAACCTCGGTCATGGGCAGATCCGTTATCAATTCAAAACCAACCCTGATCATGCCGTCCGGCCAGCTCATCACTTTTCCATAAATATCTTCTCCCGAATCAGAAAAAGCCACCGCGTTGCCTGCGGTTTTTCCCATTTTTACTCCGCTCGGATCTTCTAAAAGTTTCATGGCCAGCACGAATTTCTCTTTTCCTTTTATCTTTTTCATAAGGTCGCGTCCGACAAGCATGTTGAATATCTGGTCATTCCCCCCAACCTCGCCGTCCACATCCATGGCCACGCTGTCATACCCCTGCATTAGCGGATATAAAAACTCGTGGAGATACAGGTCCCTGTTCTCCTCAATGCGCTTTTGAAACATGTCTCGTTTGATGATCTGCGCGAAGGTTATTTTTGAAGCCAGAGAGAGTATCTCGGCAAACGAAAGTTTAGCCAGCCACTTAGAGTTATGTTTCAGAGAGGCGGGATTTTGACCGCTAAACTTAAGGATGCGCGAGGCTTGTTTCTTGTATAAAAGAGCGTTTTCCAGAACTTTCTCGCGCGAAAGGGGTGTCCTGGCGACGGCCTTGCCGGTCGGATCTCCGATGGTAGCCGTAAAATCACCGATAAGCAAAGTTACCTTGTGCCCCAAAGCCTGGAACTGGGCCATCTTTTTAAGCGGAATAGCGTGGCCAAGATGAAGAGAGGGGGAGGTGGGGTCTATGCCAAGATAAACATGCAGGGGCGCCCCGCTTGATAGCCTTTCTTTAAGAGACTCTTTAGAGGGGTAAATATTTGAAACGCCTCGCGTGAGAAGCTCTTCCATGTTAGGAAGTGTATAATAGGAAATGCAAAGTGCAAAGTGCAAAATGAAAAAAATAAAGAAAGGGTGGTTTTTAAGGTTTATATTTCTGCTGGGGGGAAGCGTCTTTTTTGTTGGGACGGGGTTGCTGTTCATCTGGATGGCTTTTCTTAAGATTCCGGACTTTAATAAATTTGAAGAAAGGAGGGTGGCCCAGTCGAGTAAGATATACGATCGCACGGGAGGGGTGCTTCTTTTTGATGTGCATCAAGAGATCAAAAGAAAGGTCATTCCTCCCAACGAGATATCGCGCCTGATTAAAAACGCGGCCGTGGCCATTGAAGACGCGGAGTTCTATCAACACAAAGGAGTGAAGCCAAAATCTATCTTGCGGGCCCTTTTGGTCAATCTGGGGGCGGGTTCGGTAAAACAAGGGGGCTCCACTATCACCCAACAGGTCATTAAAAACGCCCTGCTTTCCGGCGAGAGAACCATCACCCGAAAAATAAAAGAGGCTATTTTGGCCATCAAGCTGGAAAAAGCTCTCTCTAAAGAAGAGATACTAGGGCTTTATTTAAACGAGTCTCCCTTCGGGGGGAGCATGTATGGCGTGGAAGAGGCCAGCCAGACTTTTTTTGGAAAAAGCGCCAAGGATGTTTCGCTCTCCGAAGCGGCATACCTCGCGGCCCTTCCCAAGGCTCCCACCTACTACTCGCCTTTCGGCAATCACAAAAAAGAGCTGGATCAGAGAAAAGAGCTAGTGCTCGGTCGCATGGTTGAACTGGGTTTTATAACCAAAGAGGAGCAGCTCGCGGCCCAAAAAGAGGCCGTGGTCTTTCGACCGAACACCGATACAAGCATAAAGGCGCCCCACCTTGTGATGATGGTTAGAAACTATCTGGAAGAAAAATACGGCGTTGGTTCACTGGAAAAAAGGGGGTTCAAAGTAACCACCACTCTTGATTGGAAACTCCAAGCCCGGGCTGAAAACACCGTCCGTCATTTTGCCGCTCTTAACGACACTCAATTTAACGCCCACAACGCCAGCATGGTGGGCATCAATCCTAAAACAGGCGAGGTGCTGGTGCTGGTCGGTTCGCGAGACTATTTCGATAGCGAAAATGACGGCAGTTTCAATATCGCCTTGGCCCATCGCCAGCCCGGCTCGGCCTTTAAGCCGTTCGTCTATGTCACCGCCTTCGACAAGGGGTACACCCCAGAGACAGTGCTCTTTGACCTAAAAACCCAGTTTGAAACTCGTTGCGATAGCGCCGGCAGGCCGCTAGTTCCAGATTTTAAACCCGAAGACTGTTACGCTCCCGTAAATTACGACGGCTTGTATCGAGGCCCT
>CAYJVD010000064.1:0-3610 GCA_964373585.1 uncultured Candidatus Saccharibacteria bacterium | reverse complement strand
CTAAAAACCCAGTTAGAAACTCGTAGCGATAGCGCCGGCAGGCCGCAAGTACCAGATTTAAAACCCGAAGACTGTTACGCTCCCGTAAATTACGACGGCTTGTATCGAGGCCCTGTCACCATCAGAAACGCCTTGGCTCAATCCATCAACATCCCCGCCATCAAGACTCTCTATTTGACGGGACTAAACGACGCCCTAAAGACAGCCCGGGCTTTTGGCATCAAGAGCCTAAACGAACCAGACCGTTACGGCCTAACCTTGGTGCTGGGGGGCGGAGAAGTTTCCCTCGTGGACCTAACGAGCGCCTATGGAGTGTTCGCAAATGACGGAGTACGTAGTCCATATCAATATATTTTGAAAATTGAAGACTCGAGCGGTCAGGTCTTAGAAGAGTTTAAGCCGGACCCAGCGCGCGTCATGAATGAAGAACCGGTCAGATCCATAAACAGTATTCTGACGGACAACAAGGCTCGCGCGCCCGCTTTTGGCGAGAATTCGCTCCTTTATGTGCCTGAAAGAGAAGTGGCGGCCAAAACCGGCACCACCAACGATTACCGCGACGCGTGGATCGTGGGATACACGCCCAACTTTGTGCTGGGCGCGTGGGCCGGAAACAACGACAACTCCCCTATGCAAAAAAAAGTGGCGGGCTTCATCGTGGCTCCCATGTGGAACGCCTTTTTCAAAGAGGCCTTAAGGGAATTACCGGTAGAGAATTTTCCCAAACCGGAAAAAAAAGAGGTCGCGCTGAAACCGGTTTTGCGCGGCATCTGGAGAGGCGGGGAAACCTATTTTGTGGATAAAATATCGGGCAAGCTGGCTACGGAATACACGCCGGAGGAGACTAAAGAAGAGCGGGTAGTCACCTCCATTCACTCCATTCTTTACTGGTTAGACCGCAAGGAGGACGCCCAGTTTAACCTCTGGGAAGAGCCGGTGCGCAAGTGGGCCGAGGAGCAAAAAATATTGGAAGAAACAGACGGACCGCCAATTAAAGAGTACGACGACATCCATAAGCCGGAAATAGCCCCTAGAATTAGTCTCGAGCTAAGCCCCGCTCAAAATATCGACCCAAACCAGCCGGTGGCCATCAGCATAAAGCGCGAGGCAGGCAGCGCGACCGCCAAACAGTTCCCCTTGATGGAGGCCCGCTTTTTCCTTAACGGCTACTATCTTGGAAGCAGCAAAAACGCCCCCTTTAAATATGTTTTTACGCCCCGAAATTCCGGTTTTGAAAAAAAAGAGAATGAATTAAGGGCAGTGGTGTACGACAGTGTCAGAAACAGCGGCGAGGCCGTCCTCTTATTTAATATAAATCAATTCGAGGACTCATTTCGTACACCCTAGCAGCCCATGTTATACAACTGCTTCACCTCGACGGCCGATAAAGTTACAAGTCCTTTGTCGCTAATCCTGTTTTTTTAGAAATTCGAGATAACATTCGTGGCCCAATCTCTTCATCATCATGAAAAGCCCAGACGTAATCACTCCATCCATCCCGACCAAGAATCATATGTGAACCATGTTGTCTCTTTACTTTCCATCCGATACTAAAAAGTGACTTCAAAACTAAGCGACTTTTCTTGGACGGCCAACTACTCATGCGCAGACAAAATCGATTGACTTAAATTGGCTAAACGGTTCCCCAATTTCAAGTTGATCCGCAATAACCCTGAGCGCAAGCGCCTCGGCCTTTGCTAAAGCCTCTTCACGACTCTTGCCATAGCTTAAAACCCCCGGCAACTCTTGGATCTCTGCAATCCAACGCCCGTCAGTTTCCCTTTCGAATTCAATTGTAAATTTAGATGATTTGTTCATGCCAATAAATATAGCATAAACAACCCATTTCATCAACGCATTGTAACGCACACATCGTCTGCGAATCCATTATTATACAACAATCGGGAGCTTTCTTAAATTACCTTATGTTGTTGACTAAGATCTTGCCTATTTTGCCCTCAAGCTCGTCCAGAAGAATTTTTTTATAGATAAAAATCTGGCTCTTCTCCACCGCGCTCAACCCATCCAAATAGATGGAAAAGCTCCTCACCTTGATGTTTTCGAGCGGAATGACTATCCCCAGCTTTTCCCCAACAATTTGGGAAAAATTAACCCGCACCGCCTCATCCGGCGGCCTCACTTTCCGAAATTTATCTAACAGAGACAAAATTTTTTGCATTTTTCGCTTTGCATTTTGCTTTTCACCTATTAATCGGCATAACCAGATACTTAAAACTGTCGTTGCCGATGCCTTTTAAAACCATGGGCTTGCCAGTCCCATTAAAAGCAAGCGAGACGGAATCTTCCGTTATCGACTGAAAAGAGTCCAGAATATACTTTGCGTTGAAGCTTATCTCGGTCTTTTCGCCCTCCAAGACAGCGTCCAGTCGAGTAGAGCTTTCGCCTGTTTCCTGATTGCTTGAAGTAATTTCAAAGAGCGGTTCGTCTGGAAAAAGCTTCATGCTCACTTGGCTTAGTTTGTCTGAAAAAATATTGGAGATTTTGAGGGCCGATACTAAATCTTTTTTCAAAATAACCGCCTCGCATTTCTTAGAAGTGGGCATAATCTGGCGGTAGTTGGGAAAAGCGCCTCCCACCAAACGGGATGTAAAATAAATATTTTCTCCCGAGATGGAGATCTGGTTTTTATCAAAGCTGACCAGGAGACTGGTTTTCTGATTTTCAAAAAGGCGAATAATCTCGCCTGCGGATCGATAAGGGATCAAGATTGGCGATAAAGAAATTTCTCCCTTTGTTTCGACTCTTTTTTCAGCCAACCGGAAAGAGTCGGTGGCCACGAAAACCAGACTGCGTCCGTCGGCATAAATATAAATACTGGAGATTTCAGGTTTCATGTCGGAAAGCGAGGCCGCGTACCAGACGCTCCGCACCCCCTCAAGCAGAGTATGGCTTTCTATTTCGAACGATTCGCTGTTTTCGGTTCTTGGAATGGTGGGAAAATCATCTGCTGGAAAGGTTTTGATGACGGTAGAGTTGTTTTTGGTCGAGAGAGACAGATTGTTGCCCACCAGTTCGATTTGTAAAACCTCTCCGGTCACGCTCTGAAGAAAACCTGAAAGCACGCTGCCAGAAACAGCCGCCCTCCCCTTTTTCTCCACTTTAGTCGGCAAACTAATCTCCACGCCCACGTCCAGATTGGTGGCTTTCAGATTTAAGGTTTTTTCAGTAGCTTCGAGCAGGATACAGCCAAGGATAGGTAAGCTTAGATTTTTCCCCGCCACTTTTTCTATCAAGCTAACTAACAACTTTAATTTATCTTTTATACATTCTAGTTTCATATATATAACCTGTGGATTGTGTTGATTAGTTTATTTTATCTTTTGATCTCAAGGCTTTTGGGGATTTACATGACGGCATAACTTTGAGGAAAAGTGATTGTTAAATCACGGCCATATCTGAATAAAGCAAAGACTTAATCTGTTCCAGCTCCTGATTCAGTAAATTATCCACTTTGATATCCCCCTTTATTTTTTCATAGGCATGAATGACGGTGGTGTGATCGCGGCCGCCTAATTTTTGGCCGATGTAGGGATAAGAAGTGTTAAAATCTTCGCGCAAGAGATACATGATGACTTGTCTTGGTTTGACG
>CAYJVD010000063.1:0-3632 GCA_964373585.1 uncultured Candidatus Saccharibacteria bacterium | reverse complement strand
TGGCAATGTCGGTATAGGTACTTCCACTCCCGGTACGACACTCTCCGTCACAGGCTCTGCTGTCATCACTGGCACCACCACCGTCCTTTCCATCATGGCCACCTCCACCGCCACTTCCACATTCGCGGGCGGCTTGTCTGTCACTGGTGGAGGTGGTTTGGCTTCGTCCAATGGCTTCACCCTCACCGGCGGTTCCATCCTTTCCTCCTCCACTGCCTCCTCATCACTAGCTAACGGCCTCAACCTCACCGCCGGCTGTTTCGCCGTGAACGGCACCTGCGTGGGCGGGGGCGGAGGAGGATCTGGCACCATCAATTCCGGCACCACTAATCGTCTCTCTTATTACTCCGGCGCGACCACGCTTAGCTCAGCTAATTTCCTTGGAGTTGATATTACAAATAGTAGATTTGGAGTAGGTACATCTTCTCCTGGCGCTATATTTTCTATTGAAGACGGGCAGAGGTCGTCCGCAGCGCTATTCCTTGTCTCAAGTTCCACTCAATCTGGTTTTCCTGCTACGCAGTACTCTACCAGCACATTATTTATAATCGATAATGCTGGCAATGTCGGTATAGGTACTTCCACTCCCGGTACGACACTCTCCGTCACAGGCAACGCTGTCATCACTGGCACAGTCACCGCACCAATTTTTAATGCCACCAACACTAGCGCAACTTCCACTTTGGCCGGTGGTCTTGCTGTAAATACAACTGGACTAGTGTATGATTTTTCTTCAAACAGTGTCGGCATCCGTAAGTCAAATCCCGGTTCTGCCCTAGATGTTACTGGAGCCATTCGTCAAAGTAATGCGGTTAACTGTACAATAGCGACCGATACTAATGGGCAAATTAACTGCACTTCAGACGAGAGAAAGAAAGACATTCTCTCATACTTCACCACGGGATTGGACGCTTTGAGAGGAATCAATCCCATCAACTACGCCTTCAAACCCAACTCAGGTTTAACTGGCACCTCAACCGGATTTTCGGCCCAAAATGTGGGACTGCATGTCCCTGAAGCTGTCAGAGTCCAAGGTGATGGAATGCTCGGACTGGACACTACATCCATTCTAGCGGCCACGGTAAATGCGATTAAAGAGCTCGCGACTACTACTTCCTTCCTGTCAAACAAACTTGAAAACAATACTCGCCTCATGATTATTGATCAGCTTGGAAATGTTGGTATCGGTACCACATCTCCAAGCTCGACGTTAAGTGTCCAAGGTTCCGGACTGTTCTCTGGTGGAATCACGGCTTCTTCCTTAATTACTTCTTCCAGCACCGATAGTTCCGCATTTGCCGGATTCATTCAGGTCTTGGGCGAGAATGCCACCTCTACTTTTGTAGCAAATCTTTTGGCCAAAGGTAATCTGGAAGTGGGAGGAAATGTCATCGGTTCTAATGGATCGTTTAATCTTAGCGCTAATGCTACATCTAGTTTCGGCGCCAACGGTCTTACGGTGGGAGGCGATCAGTTCGTAGTCCAGCAAAACTCGGGCAATGTAGGCATCGGCACCACCACCCCGGCCCACAAATTGGAAGTTTCTGGTGACATTGCCGCCACCGGCTTCATCAATGTTTCCACGGCCTCTTCCAAGAAAGATATTAACTACCTAACTAACAATGAAGAAGCTTCTATCTTAAGTACTCTTAAAGAGACCAAGGTGGCGCGCTATCACTATCTTAGTGAATCGTCTGATGTGCCAGCGCGCCTTGGCTTGATCGCCGAGGAAGCTCCAAAAGAGGTGCTTTCAGGTGATGGTAAGGGAGTGGACATATACAAAATGGTAACCTTCACTTTCGCTGGCCTCAAATCTGAACTAGCTGAGATCGAAAAGCTAAAACTGCGCGTGTCTGATCTCGAGGCCAAAATCTCTAGTTCGACACCGTCTCTTGCGGGCACGGGTCTACCCCAAGGCCTGATCCCAGCTCTGACAGATTATCTCGCTTCGCTTGGCGTGCGAATCGTGGAAGGCATTGCTTACTTCAAGGATCTGGTAGCCGACAAGGTGACTACCAAGAAATTGTGTATTGACGACGTGTGCGTGACTAAAGATGAATTGAAAACCCTGCTCGATGTGGCAGGAGTGAAAAGGAGTCAGGCTTCCGAAGCCAAAGTAGTGACACCCATTATTCCAGATAATGAAGCAATTAGCACACCAGTCGTCACCTCAACAATTCCCATTGTTTCAAATGTTATATCGCCGATAGTTGCAAGCTCCACTCCCGTTGTGAATGAAACACCTAGCTTGATTATAAATCTTGCTTCTACTACCCAAACGGCTGCCACCAGTACTGAGACCTTGCCCTAACTTATCCACATTTCAATAATAACTTTTCTGTGAGCAGTGATATAATAATAAACAGACAAGATTATTTTTTATTAGTTAATTAATTATTATAAATATGGTATTACAAACATGGAGTGAGGTCTTGGCGAGAACTTTTCAAGACCTTTGGTTGCAAGTGGCGGTGTTCACGCCCAAGTTGGTCGTGTCCCTTTTATTCTTTATTGTCGGTTGGATCGTAGGTTCGGTCGTAGGGGGTGTAGTGACGCATTTAGTTAGAAGCTTAAGAGTGGATAAAGCCTTGCGTAATCTTGGGGCCGAAGAGTTGGCGGAAAGGGGCGGATTTAATCTAGACGCGGGGCAGTTCTTGGGAACACTTGTCAGATGGTTTATCGTGGTGGTCTTTTTGATAGTCTCTTTGAATGTTTTAGGCTTGAACGATGTCAATCAATTTTTACAAGAAGTGGTGCTTATCTATTTGCCAAAAGTGATCGTAGCGGCTCTTATTCTTATTCTAGGAGCGTTGGTCGGGGATGTGGCTCAAAGATTGATCTTGGGTTCAGCTAAGGCTGTGGGCTCGGCTACCGCCCATATGGCGGGAGCGATCTCCAAATGGGCCATTCTTATATTTGCTTTCTTGGCGGCTTTTGTGCAGCTTGGCATCGCGGCGGAACTCATTCAGACACTTGTTTGGGGGTTAGTAGCTATGCTGGCGCTGGCTGGCGGATTAGCTTTCGGTCTTGGCGGGAAAGAAGCGGCGGCACGATACCTTGAAAAGATGCGAGACGAAATGTCAGGATGGTAGGAGGCGGGAGTCTATAAAGTCTATAAAGTAGTGGGGTCGTAAACAGGATGTTGGTTGACATCCTGTTTTCTTTGACTATACTTTAAGACACCAATGTTAGATTGTATTCATTTTTCAAGATTGCGTGGCAGGGCGATTGTTTCTTTGACAAAAAAATTCTACCCGGGTATCACCCATTTTGGGGTCTTTAACGATATTTGAGGTAGGCAGGAAAAGATAAATAAATAGTGGTTTTTAAATTTCCTAACAGGAAATTTTAAGAGCATACGGTGGATGCCTTGACTCTAAGAGGCGATGAAGGACGCAGCGTGGCGGCGATACGTTTCGGGGAGGTGCCAAGCAACCTTTGATCCGGAAATTTCCGAATGGGGAAACCTCTCGTGCGAAGAGCACGAGACGTGCTTCGCACGGAAATCCAAATGACAAAAACCAAATGACAAATGAAATCTAAAATCCAAAGTCTAAATTTTTTGAGTTCGGGTGTTGAGCTTGATGTAGCATGTGGGTTTTAGAATTGGGGTTTCCGCGCGGAGCGCGGGC
>CAYJVD010000062.1:0-3633 GCA_964373585.1 uncultured Candidatus Saccharibacteria bacterium | reverse complement strand
TCTAAGCGCGTCAGGACATAACTTAGATAGACAGATGTGGGCTTGCCGGGCCGGATGCCCGGAATAAAGGCGCCGCTCTTCTGGAGATTGGTGGAGATGGTGTCAGGATCGAAAGTGACAGCCGTGTAGAAATAAGTGAAAGCAAACACCAAGCCAAAGTAAGCCACCGAATAGATCCAAGCATTCTGGATGAGACTATTTAATAGTCCAGCAATTTTTTGCACCACGGCGTTATCAATGCCCGAAAGGAAAGAAGCCACCAGCTGGGGAAATAGAAGAATGGAAAGAGCAAAGATGATTGGAATGACGCCAGCCTGATTGACCCGCAAGGGCAGATAAGTAGAAACACCCCCGTACACTTTCATGCCTCTGACCCGCTTAGCGTAAGTGATGGGGATCGGCCTTTCGGCTTCGGTAATGATCACCACGCCCGCGATGATCACTAAGGCCACGGCCAGAAAAGCCAGATAAAGAGGGATATCAGCCGCGTTAAAATTGATTAATGTTTGACCAATGTTAGAAGGAATAGTGGCAACAATGCCCGCAAAAATAAGAAGGGATGTCCCGTTTGAAATACCGTATTCGGTAATAAGCTCGCCTATCCACATGACGATCACGGCCCCGGCCGTCACCACCAAAACATTCTGAATCTCCGCGGAAAAAGCGATAGTGCCTAGCACACCCTGGCGCTTAAGAAGCGCCAAAAGTCCAAAGCCCTGCAGAAAAGCCAGCGGCACGGAGATCATGCGCGAATACTGGGCAAATTTTTTGCGGCCTGCTTCGCCCTCTTCCTGATAGAGCGCCTTTAAGCTTGGAAAAATCATAGTCAAAAGCTGCATGATGATGGAGGCCGTGATGTAAGGCCCAACGCCTAACATAAAAATAGAGAGGTTAGAAAGTCCGCCGCCAGAAAAAATATTCAAAAGACCGAAGAATTGATTGCCGGCCAAGAACTGTTCCAGACGAAGAATATCCACGGAAGGAATGGGAATGGCGTTGCCTAACCTAAAGAGAATAAGCATGCCGGCCGCAAACAAAATTTTGCGCCTCAAATCAGGATCAGAAAGAATCAGTCTTAATTTATTGGCAAAGTTATTTAACATAGCTGTCTCGAATCTCCATTAATTGAGCTTTAGCGGACTTGGTCAAAGCGCAGCCTTCCACTGATAATTTTTTAGTAAGAGTGCCGCCGCCTAAAATTTTTATGCGAGGCATGCGCCCTTTTTGCATCTCGACTAATCCTTTGGCCGTTAGATTCTTAGGATTTATTTTCTCACCATCATTGAAAGCCTTTTCTAGATCCGCCAATTTGACAATGGCATAGTCCGGCTGAATTGATCGGAAAAAATAGCCTCGCTTTTTCGGCAATTTTTTGATGATATCCCGCAATTCAGGGCGCAGTTTGCGACCGGCTCGCGCCAGCTGGCCCTTGATACCGCGCCCCGAATAGGTGCCGCGCTTGCCTCCTCGGCCGACTATTTTTTTTCCCTTATTGGGCATATTTCTTTGTAAATCGTGGAGTTGCATAATTATTTTTCTGTCGCCGTAATCCGACGCAAAGCCTCGATGGTGGCTCGAGCAATATTTAATTTATTCTTACTGGAGGAAAGCACCTTACCGTTCACATCCCGCACTCCGCCAAGGTCGAGCACATTTCGCAAGGCCGTGCCCGCGATCAGACCGCGACCCGGAGCCGGTCGCAAAAAAACCCGCGCGCTTGAATATTTAAATCTAGTCTCGTGCGGTATAGAAAAGTCTTTGGTGAGTTTCAGCCTTAGCATATTTTTGCGCGCGTCCCGGATGGCCTTTTCGATAGCGGAGGCCGTGTCGCCCGCCTTACCTGTGCCCACCCCCACTTGACCCTTACGATCGCCAATGATCATGGCTACGGAAAAGTTAAAGCGTCTGCCGCCGGCCACCACCCGAGCCACCCGCCGCAAGTCAATAATCTTCTGATCAAATTCCGGTTTGGGTCTTAATGACTGGGGACGCCCGCCTCGGCTTTTGTCTCTTTTGCTATCTGTATTTGGCATGATATCTAATTGAAAATTTAAAAAGTAAAAAGCAAAATTAAAAATGTAAGCCGCCGGCGCGAGCCGCCTCGGCGAGCGCCTTGACTTTACCGGTGTAAAGAAAGCCGCCCCGATCGAACACGACATTTTTAATATTTTTCTTTTGGGCCTCGACCGCCATTTTCTCACCCAAAGTTTTCGCATCGTCCCCTCTTAAGCCAAGCAGTGTGACCGATTTTTGATCGTCAATGAGCTGAGCATAAAGATATCTATTTGACCGATAGACTGAAAGGCGCGGCTTCAGAGCCGAGCCGCTCACCTTGGCCCTGATTTTTCTATGTCTCAAGATCCTATTTTGATTTTTACCTCCTAATCTTTTCATTTTAATTTTTGCTCTTTAATCTTTGCTTTTTGCTCTTTGCTCTTTAATCTTCCTACGCCACCGACTTCTTCCCCTGTTTTCTTAAAATGCGCTCGCCGTCATAACGAATACCCTTCCCCTTGTACGGCTCTGGTTTCTTGTATGAACGGATCTTGGCCGCGTATTCGCCCACCAACTCCTTATCAATACCGGAAATATTAAGGGAGCCCTTTTCAGATTTTACCTTGATGCCGGACGGAATGGCCACTTTAAGCGGATGTGAAAATCCTAAAGACATAGAAAGTTCTTGGCCCAAAACATCGGCCTTATAACCGATCCCCTCGATTATGAGAGTCTTGGCAAAACCCTTGGTTACCCCCTCAAGCATGTTTTTGATATGAGCCGCGTAAGTGCCCCAGAGCGATCTATTAAAAATTGAGTCGCCTGTGGCTTGTAAGCTGATCTCCCCATCTTTCATCTCTATCTTGATCTCTTTTAAAAAGAGCCGGTTGAGCTCTCCTAGCGGCCCCTTAACGCAAAACCTAGTATCGCCCGCACTGGTTTTTTCCAAACGGGCCTCCACTTTTTCCGGTATGATCAATTTTTGCTTGCCTATTCTTGACATAATATAAATTCAAAGTGTAAAACGCAAAGTTTAAAAGATTTGGAAAAGAATTTCACCGCCCAGTTTGGCCTTGCGCGCTTCTTTGTCCGTCATCAGGCCTTTATTAGTGGAGATTATCGACATGCCGTAACCTTGTCTAATTTTACCTATCTCTTTCGAGCCGACATAAACTCGGCGGGAAGGTCTCGAGACGCGAGTAGTGTCGTTTATCTTGGCTCTCTTATTTTCGTCATAAGCGAACTCGAGCTCCAAAAATTTTTTGATCTTTTTGCCCTTCTTATCTATGGACTTTAACTACCCCATCTAAGGAAAATGTAAATACATATTTACCATATGTAAGTGCAACGCTCTGATTTTGATCATTTAATAATATCCTTTTTGTATCCTTACCATCAAATGTTACCTGTAAATCTGCTGCCTCTTTGTCATAACCAGGCAAACCACTCATTCTTATTGAAGAAACGGTAATAGTAACTGGTAAGGGTGCTGCAAATGTCGCAGTCATTTTATCCTTAACAAGCACTGCACCATTAAAAACTTGGTTACAGTCTTTTGGTTTTATAATACCTGTTAACATCTCTGCTTGTGGCGCTTGTGTTTTAAACGTAGGTTGGGCGGCCTTATATGCCACTCGA
>CAYJVD010000061.1:0-3707 GCA_964373585.1 uncultured Candidatus Saccharibacteria bacterium | reverse complement strand
TCTAGGCGGTACACCAACATTTTCACCGTAAAAAGATTTGATACAAGATGTCGGTCTTCGAACATCAATATAGAAAACACCGTGAGCTAGTCGCGGTGTTTTTTGGCGAGTTTTAGCGAGAGCTCGACTCTCGTCACTAGAGGTCGAAGTTGGAGTCGTTCTCGAAGAACTCCTCCATGCGAGCTTGATTCATGATCTTTGGTAGACCATAGGCTGACCTGATGGCGTCGACCAGCATCTTCCCACCGGTTTTATCGTAAGAGCGGAAAATTTCGCAAACCAGGAATGATGGTCTGACCATGCACCAGCCGTTGTTGTCCGGGCGACACTTGCTACAGTCAAAACTGACTGCCCCCATGCCACCTGAAGCTCTGTGGATATGGAGACACATCTGCGTGATGGGGTTGCCACCGCAACCCCATTGACAACCTCCCGGAATCTTGAGTTTGGCGGCTCGTTCGACCAAGCGGTC
The DNA here is from genome assembly GCA_964373585.1 of uncultured Candidatus Saccharibacteria bacterium. Taxonomy (GTDB): domain Bacteria; phylum Patescibacteriota; class Minisyncoccia; order Phycocordibacterales; family JBBUBG01; genus CAYJVD01. The sequence continues at coordinate 3,235 of CAYJVD010000061.1, read as the reverse complement.
GAATTCAGCAGCTATTTTGCGCGGCTGGCGCTTGTCTGGATCCTCCAAGATCCAGACGATGTAACCCGGATCATGGAAAATGATCCATTCGAGAGTCTTGCCTGCGTGCTTTCCATACGGAAAAATGGCTCCCAAAGAGCACCGCTCCTTTGGCTAGAGACTTCTGGTGAGAGTTGCACTCTCGCCAGAAACCTGTTTGAGTAGAACGAACTGCTACATTAGTAGCATGGATTCGCTATTATGTCTAGATATCTAGATCTTGGCTCACTTCACCCAATGGCGTTTGCGGATTTCAGCGATCTCTTTGGCCTCGATGGCTTCTTTTTTGCCCTTCCCTTTCTTGCCGAGTGATAGCAATTCTTCTTCTGTTATTTTAGAAAGCTCTACGGCCCTATTTTGAAGATATTCTGGTGTATTTAATTCCGGACTGTCTAGCGCTTCCTCGAGTAAGGCGTGTAAGATAAAACCGATTCTCGGTCCGGGTGTTTCTTGTGTAACCTCCATGATTTTGGCGCCATCAATCTTTAGCATGCCTACGGATGTCGGGGAACGCATAGCTTCTTCGATCATAGCCTCATATTTCCTTAATCTATAAGGCGTTTCCTTGGGTCTGCCCATGCCGATGCGATCACAAGCTCTGACTTTCATAAGATCCCACACATTTTCAGCCCCTACATTTTTGACAATTCTTCTGACGGCCGAAAGCGTGATCTTGTTCACATCTGAGAAAAATAGGTGATATCTGACTAACTTTGTAACAACATCGCTGATTTTCTTTGAAAAATGAAGCCTAGCCATTATTTTGGCGCTCATTTTGGCCCCAACCACATCATGGCCGTAAAATGTCCAATCGTTTTTCTCTTTACTCCAAAACCTAGTCTTGGGTTTACCCACGTCATGAAGCATAGCCCCTAGTCTCACGTGTAACGGCCAACCCCTGTCGGCTGAATGCTGGAGAGCTCTAAGATTGTGCTCCCAGACATGGTAGATATGATCTCCATTTTGCTCCACGCCAATCCCCTCCTCCAATTCTGGCAATATGTGTTTGAGAATATGCATATTATTTAAGGCTTGGATTCCCTGCATCGGATTTTTAGACATAATAATCTTCACCAATTCGTCATTGATTCTTTCAATCGAGATCTTGTTTAGAGTGTGGGCTGTTTCATGAATAACATTTACGAGTTCTGTTTCAATCTGAAAATCTAGAGTCGTCGCAAGGCGTACGGCTCTCAAAATACGCAAAGCGTCTTCAGTAAGCCTATCTTTTGGGCTTCCTACTGCCCTAATAATCTTGTCTGATATGTCCTTTTGACCTCCGAACGGGTCCGTTATTTGTCCCTTAGATGGGCTATAAGCAACAGAATTTATTGTAAAATCGCGTCTTTTCAGGTCGTCTTCTAGATTATTGCTGAAAATAATCTCATCCGGATGTCTTTTATCCGAATATTTAGTCTCTAGGCGATAGGGTGTCACCTCCACAATATCTTTGTTTCGATCCCCTGTTTCATGAATAACAATTCCCACTGTACCGTAATCGTTTTCATAAAAGCTTCGAGGAAAGAGTTTTTGAATTTCCGGAGGAGTAGCGTTTGTGGTAATATCCCAATCTTTAGGCTCTTTTCCGATAATAAGATCACGCACACAGCCACCAACAAGATAGGCTTCATAGTGGGCACTTTCTAGTGCTTGGGTTACATGTGTAACTTCGGCAGGGATATTAAATGACTGTTTCATGTGAAATCTTATACAAGAACGATCTCCATTTTCAATGCGGACACCGGGAATCGAACCCGGGTCTCGTCCTTGGCAAGGACGTGTTCTGCCACTAAACCATATCCGCAATGTTTTCAAATTATACATCTCTTTCTTTTTCCTAACAAATATTGCTACAATAGAACAGCGCACCCGTAGTGAAATGGATATCACGCAACGCTTCGAACGTTGTATTGTAGGTTCGAATCCTGCCGGGTGCATTCGGTCACTCAATGATAGGGGGCAGATGGCGGAACCGGCAGACGCGCTAGCTTCAGGAGCTAGTGGGAGCAATCTCGTGAGGGTTCAAATCCCTCTCTGCCCACAGTTAGCACCAAATTATCAAAAAAACTGTGGATAAGTCAGGGGACAAAGTGGATAAGAGACAGTTTAAGAGTTGAAAAGGACATCAAAGTCCTTTAGATAATTTCACGTGAAACAAAAGAGTGAAAATAAAGAAAAGGGTGATATTGGAGAGGAAGAGGCTAAGAAATATCTTGTAAATCAAGGTTATAAGATATTAGAGAGAAACTATTGGCGCAAGTGGGGAGAATTGGACATTGTCTGCATAAAAGACAATATTCTTCATTTTGTTGAAGTTAAGTCTGTTACACATGAAATAATGGGGGACTATGACCCAGAGGATAATGTTCATTATTGGAAAAGGAGAAGGTTGAGGAACATAATCAGCACTTATCTCGAAGAGAAATATCCGGGCGATGAAGAGGAGCCGGATTGGCAGGTAGACCTTGTTTCTGTTTATCTGGGGTGGGACTCGGTTGTGAAGAATATAGAACTGCTGGAAGACATAGAATTGTAGGGCTATTTATGATATTGTGCCTGAGCGGGCTTGCCCGCCGTAGCCTTGGCGAAGGCGGGCCGTAGTGTAATGGTAGCACGAGACGTTTGGGACGTTTTAGCCCGAGTTCGAATCTCGGCGGCCCGAAATTTGACACTTATCCACAATCCAAGTCGTTTATTTATGTTAATGTAGTTCACAAGATGGTGTATATCTTTTTTATTGTACTGTTGATTTTGATCAGTAGCCTTTGGTCGAAAGTGACCAGGCTTGAACGACTTTTAGATACTCGTTCAGAAAAGCCCAAAAAGCAGATAGAAACAGTCAATCTTCCCCCGATTCAAGAAGTTTCAAATACTGAAGAAAACGAGATTGCTGAAGGATGGCTGGCGCATTTCTTCCGGTGGCTGAAAGAAGATTGGCTTCTTAAACTCGGCGCGCTTCTGGTTCTTATGGGAATTGGGTGGTTTATCACATATGCCTTTCTGCACAACTGGATCGGCCCTATGGGCCGTATAGCCCTTGGCCTTATTATCGGGGCTTTAGTTTCACTACTTGGGTGGTGGCGTATGAGGACATTTATCAGTCAGGGCGGCGTTTTTCTTGTTCTAGGGTCCACTATTATCTTGTTCACCACATATGCTGCGCGGGCAGCCTATGGATTTTTTACCCCAGTGAGTG
>CAYJVD010000060.1:0-3773 GCA_964373585.1 uncultured Candidatus Saccharibacteria bacterium | reverse complement strand
TTTGGAAGCCAAGTTAGCCATGACTATTTCCAAAAATTTGTGACAGGATTGCCTGCTGATTGTCTTGCAACCCACATGACCAGCGGTGGTCTTTTTTGGGTTAGATGAAAGTTGTTACTTTTTTCCTGTCATCCCCGACACCCACTTTCGTGAGTGCAGGCCTGATCGGGGATCCAGTCCCCGATCTGGTCGAGGACAAGTCTGGATTCCCGCTTTCGCGGGAATGACAAGGAATTTGGTATTTCATCATTAACAAGAGTTTCCAGCATATAGCGCACTCCTTCGCTCAAAAAGCTATGGAGTGTCCATCTTCTACCAAAGTACCACGAACCATCAATGTCTTACGATCAATAGTCCTGCGTAGCTTTAGCGAAGTAGGAAGATTTTCTTGTGTGGTATTACTACCACACCTCTGCGCCAAAAGTCGAGGCAAATCGGAATCTGACTTCCGACTTCTGACCTCTGACTTCCGTTTTTCACAGAGTCAGCAACCTCTTATTCGTGAGGTACCGTCAAAATTCGTCCCTCACAAAAGCGGTTTACAACCCGAAGGCCTTCATCCCGCACGCGGCGTCGCTGCGTCAGGCTTTCGCCCATTGCGCAAGATTCCCTACTGCTGCCTCCCGTAGGAGTTGGGCCCGTGTCTCAGTGCCCATGTGGCTGGTCATCCTCTCAGACCAGCTACCCGTCATCGCCTTGGTGAGCAGTTACCTCACCAACAAGCTGATAGGCCGCAGGCCTTTTCGTAAGCAATTTAATCTTGCGACTAAACCTTTATCCTTGCGGACACATTTGGGATTAGCCCCGCTTTCGCGGGGTTATACCAAACTTACGGTAAGTACCTACGTGTTACTCACCCGTTCGCCATGAATGGAAGTTGGAGATTGGAAATTGGAAGTTGGATTATTTCCAAATCTCTCGCGGTCGATAAATTTGTTTACCGACAATCGTATATTTTGCAATTAATGCTTGAGCAGTCTCCGGTTTCAAATATCCGACCGCCTCGGCATCTTCTAAATGATTGATACATTCATTGTTAGAACCTAACGCACGTGTTAGGTAATGCTTGAACTCCGCTACTGATCGTCCATACCCTTCGGCAATATCGGAATGAATCGCATTTGCCGCCCGGCACGTTTGATCAGCTAAATCCCTTCCTCGCCTCGGATACTTAGAAGTAACCTTGACAATTATTGGATATAGTTTTTTGGAATTCTTGTAAGCAAGAATATCGCGGAAACTTTTGATCATGAATGTAGTATAACATTCATTCCAACTTCTAACCTCAAACCTCCAACATCCACTCATTCGACTTGCATGTATAAGGCACGCCGCCAGCGTTCATCCTGAGCCAGGATCAAACTCTCATTTGAAGCTCAAGTTAAACTTAAGCTGGTTTTGCCCGCCTGCTAGCGCCTGAGCGCAGCGATGGCGGGCAGGCAAATATTATTTTTGAGTGGTCACTTGCAAACCACTTCCAATTCAATTTGGAATTGACGCGTCAATCGTGTCTCGCTACCGCTCGCCACGATAAAACTCAAAATGTAAAGCGAAAAGTGTAAAACTTTGGTGTCCGCCTGCGGCGGACTCATTTATTTTACGCTTTGCGTTTTGCGCTTTACGCTTGAGTCGTGTCGAACGAAAGTGAGACACGACTGAATTCCTATCACTATTCAATTGCTAAAGAACTAGTCGCTTTCAGCGACCACGGACTTATGCTGACTTTACACTGACTAGACGGACAGGGGCCCATGTCAGCGTTTGTCTGTGTCCTGTCTGCAGCAGTCCGTGAATTGCCGAAGGCAATTGCAAATAAAAAACACGCTTACCAAATGCGTGTCATATCCCTCATACACACGAATTTATTGGGTAGTGTTCGCCGTGCTTGTCTCCTTATGGAAGAGCTTAATTATTAAGCAATTATATTCTAACCCGAAGCTCTCAAGTTTGTCAAGTTTTGTGCTTAAAAAAGTTATCTTGCCCTCGCCCCGACAGTCTTAACTGTGGTATTGGCTCCTCCCCCGCCGTACTGAAAAAAACTTCCGTCGCAAGCCGTCACTCCCGTATCTGGTCCAGAGGCAACTTCGAGATTATAGACAATCATGTACCACTGTTGAGAACAACCATAACCCTGTGAGAAAAAAGCATAGCTATATTGCCCCCCTCCAGGCCAGCCGCTAGAACTCTGGTTAGGATCAACAGGCAAACGGGCCATGTACGGAGCAAGCGCGGTCTGTAGAGTATTCCAACTGGAATCATTACTGTTACTCCAGCCGCCATTTGGCGAAATTGCTCCACCAGAGAGGGGGTATTGATTATTAGCATCGTAGTAAAGCTCCCAAGCTTTTTGCAATTGGCGGATATCGGCATGGCGCCTAGCGTCTCTCGCTTTGGTTCGAGCATTATTCAGCGCCACCATCACCACGCTCGCCAAAAGCCCGATGATGGCAATTACCACCAAAAGCTCAATCAGGGTAAACCCCGTTAGAAACTTCCTGTTCTTGCTGGCTTTGACCATCGTTTTAAGCTAACTCCTTATTGATGGTGTTTCTAACAGGGCAACACTGTTTGATTTTTGTTTCGCAAACATCTAAAAATTTCTACTTGCTTTCCAAGTTTATTTTCTACTCAAGTGATAATTTTGTCAACAATCCCGTATTTCTTCGCCTCCTCTGCGGTCATGAAGAAGTCCCGGTCAGTGTCTTTTTCGATCTTTGACACTGGCTGGCCGGTATGCTTAGCCAAAATTCTATCCACCTGCTCTTTGACCCGCAGCATCTCTCTGGTCTGAATCGCCACATCCTTGGCCTGCCCTTCCGCCCCGCCCATGACTTGGTGGATCAAAACTCGGGCGTTTGGCAAAGAAAACCTCTCCCCCTTAGCTCCGGCCGCCAAGAGGACGGCCGACGCCGAGGCGGCTTGACCGATACAAATCGTCGCCACGTCAGATTTGACATACTGCATGGTGTCGTAGATCGCAAGCGCGGAAGTAACTGAACCGCCCGGGGAATTGATATACATTTTGATCTCTTTCTTTGGATCCTCGGCTTCGAGAAACAAAAGTTGCGCAATCACAAGATTGGCAATATGATCGTCAATCGGCTCGCCCAAAAAAATGATCCGCTCCTTCAAGAGCCGCGAGTAAATATCATACGCTCTCTCGCCAAAAGGAGATTTGTCAATGACCATGGGAACTAGAGGCATAAAGTTTTCCTTTCACTCACCCCTCCTTAGTCCTCCCCATCAAGGGGAGGGAAAAGCGAGAAATTAGCTTTACTCTTCTTCCCTCCCCCTTGTGGGGAGGGGTAGGGAGGGGGGTTATTTTAAATGCTCAATAATCTTTTGAACGACTGCATCTCTATTTTTCAGTACTTCACTATTCCAAAACCTTAATACTTTAAATCCCTGCGACCGTAGCCACGCGTCTCTTATTTTATCATCTGAACTTTCGAAATGCTGGCCGCCGTCTATTTCTATAACAAGCTTCTTTTCGTAGCAGACAAAATCAATGAAATACTTTCCTATCTGCGCTTGGCGGCGAAACTTATATCCGAGATTTTCTGCTCGCAGGACATACCATAAATGCTTTTCTGCTTCAGTAAGATTGTTTCGGAGTTTACGAGCGATTGCTGTTTGTTTCATTATCACCCCCACCTAACCTCCCCCATCAAGGGGGAGGAAAAAGAAGAATGGTCTCCCCATCAAGGGGAGGGAATAAGAAAAAGGATTAGTTTCCTCCCCCTTGTGGGGAGGATTGAGGAGGGGGTTTTGTA
>CAYJVD010000059.1:0-3891 GCA_964373585.1 uncultured Candidatus Saccharibacteria bacterium | reverse complement strand
ACTAAATGTGACCAAACTCATACCATGAGGATAGGCTAGGCTCTTTTAACGGTCAAGCTTGAAATATTTTTGGCACTCTTTTTCTTTATCTTTGAGCCAACTGGTCATGAGATGGCCAGAGTAGAAGGACATAAGGATGCCCGTGCCGCCAAAGCCCAGATTGACATAAATATTTTCTCCCGGAAGCTTGTCAATGTACGGCAACCCAAGCGCGCTGTTATAAAAAGTCCCGGTCCAACTGAAACTAAACTTGTAATCATCCCCAAAACCCAAAAAATCTTTAGCGTATTTCTTCAGATCAGCGTAGTAATCTTTCTTCGGATCGTAATCCTTATCCTCGATATCGTTGCCGCCCACCCAGACATAACGGCCCCTGAAAGTTCTAATGTAGTGATACGGTTCGAGTACATCCCACAAAACTGCCGAACGAAATGGCTCCGGCACTTTCTTTTTTTCAAATGCCAGCACACAAGTGCGCATGCGTTTGGTAAGCTTCTTGACCTCCGGCCTCAAATCGCCTTCACCGGTAGCTAAGATAATATTATTGGCCTCGAAGCTCTTGGCTTCTTTTGTCCTTACTTCATAAAGCGCCCCTTTCTTCTCGACAGACAGAACCGTCTGATATTTAAAAATCTTTCCCCCCGCCTTGCGGATAGCGGGCATCAAAGTTTTTAAAATGGCCTGGTTGTTAGACTGGCCTTCGTCTAGAAGATTAAGCACGCTTGAAAAGTTCGCATGAATTTTTGCCCCATTGGCCTCGAACTGACAGCGCGCGCCCAATTTTTGGTAAAAATCAAAATGCTCCTTGAGTTCGCCGTCTGTTTTCTTGCCCGGAGAATAGATAAGCGCCCGCAAGCGTTCAGTTTTAAAGCTTGGTCTGGCGATCAGAGAATATTTTGCCAGAAGATCGAATGCTTTCTCGCCCACATTCCAGATAGCCTTAGCGCCCTCCCAGCCAAATTTTTCCACGATCTTATCCCAATCCGCATCCGGATCGCGCGAGGTGATGGCCGTGCTGTTGAAACTGGCATTGTTAAGACAGTTCTCTTTGTCGAGAAGCGCCACCTTGTGGCCATCTTTTGCCAGATGAAAAGCCGTCGAAAGCCCCGCAATCCCTCCGCCCACTATCAAAAAGTCAAAAACCTCTCTATCCGGTTTTGGCCTTTGAATTCGGAACTTTGGATTTATAGATTTAGGCATAAAGCACCAACCAGATCATAGCTAGAGCTCCTACCAAACCGGCCACTAGATACTGGATAATGAGAAGCGGCAGATAGTAAAGAGTAAGACCTGCCGCCAAGATCTGCATGCCAGCCGTAGTGATATAAACAGATTTTTTATCAATGATACCGGTAGCCGCATGACCCAAGGCCATAACCAAGAGCCAGAAAACCCCCAAGTAACCGCTAAGAAATATCAAGCGCGGCGCTGAAAACGCCGCGAAAGAAATCACCATACCGAAGAGAATGACATAGAACCAGGCCAGAAATATTTTCTTCAGATCGGGATACTCAAACGACATCTCTTTTTTCATGTAAGCCAGACCGACAAGTGACAGAATAACCCAAAGGTAGTTAATTTTATCCGTTTGATTGTAGTGCGTGGCCACAAAACCTCCCAAGATGATGGCGGCCCAGAGAGCGAAAACTCTTCGACCCGCGTTCCAATACGGCTCGGCAGTCGTTACTTCATTATTCATACACCTCGATCTTAGCTTTCATGTAAGGATGGGGCCGGCAATGATAAGCGTATGTGCCAAGTTCGTTGAAAGTGTACTGGAAACTCTCGCCCGGAGCCAGCAAATTGCTTTCGACGGCGCCGTTATCGAGGGAAACAGTATGTTTCACTTGATCGTTATTGACCCAAGTGATGGTCGTGCCCTTAGTAACTCTAAGTTCGTCAGCTCCAAAGGCGTAATCTTTGATATAGATAGTGTGGGGCAAACCCGCCTCCAGCGTCTCGGTCACTTCTCGCTCTTCAATCTGCGTCTCCACTTTAGGCGCGTACCCTTTCTGGTAATATCCCATGTACCAGACTAGGCCAATCACGGCTATCACCAGCAAAAAACCTAAACTTTTGTTTTGCATGTTATTATTTTAACTACCTTTCTTACTTAAACAGTTCTGGCTTCTGTTTGACGATAGCCCCGGCCAAAGCATCCGCGATTTTACCGATCTGTTCGTGGGCCGCGTGTTGACTAGCGTAGGAGTCAGGGTACTTACCGGCTCCATAAGCATCCACAGCCGCCTTTAAATGGCCGATATGCTCCATAACCAAACCCTTGACCGCTTCGCGGGGCAGATTTTCATTAGCGCCCGAAAGTAAATCAGAGATAGCGTCAGCATACCCCTCGAGGTCTTCCACCGCTTTTTGCATATCAACCTTGTTGCCTTTCTTAGCCGCTAGCGTGTAGTTCACAAAAAATCCGATATGACTGCGCCAAATTTCAAGAAATTGAGCGGCTGCCTCTGGACCATAAACTGATCCAACGGCTTCAGACAAGGCCACCGAATTGGCATCTAGAGAGTCAGCCGAGGCAGCGAAGTCTGGATCGCCGTCAAATCCGTTTCTAACCGCCGTAGCCGCTAACGCCACATGTTCTTTCTCGAGCGTATTCAAAAGCACTCTTAAACTGGCCGCCTTAGTATCAGGAGTCGGAACCACCGCCACCTGTTTGCTTTTTGTCACCCAATAGCCTAAAAGAAGGCCCACCACAGCCGCCACGATGACGGCCACCGACCCCGCGCGCACTGAACTTTTTCTACTCTTCAACATAACTATTTATATTATTAATTTAATAAGCTCTTAATAAAATCCTACTTTTTTCTGTTTTATTGGGAGACAAGATCGTAACAATATCTATTGGGTTCGCTATCTTCAGTACAACCGACAACATCTGATCCGTTTATATAACTACCAACCTTGTCAGCATCGCCATTTAATACCTGATTGAAAGAAGCGTCAAGCTCCAAATCAACACCTAGATGATAGTAGACACACGTGTCGCTAGTATTTGTACATTCATCACTGCTTGAAACAGAACCATTCTTTTTATACGCTTTGTAATAAGTTTGAGCGACTCCGCCGGACTCCTTTGGTTCGGTCATATAAACTACTGGGGATATTAAACTTTTTGAAGCCGCAAAAAGCTCTAGGGGAGGATATTTACCATTGCTTTCAAAATACAACTGCAAAGCCGTCTGTACATTTTGCACTTCAGTAATCCTCTTTATATCTCTGGCTCGCACTCTGGCATAGTTCAAGGAACCGACAATGATAGAAGCCAGCATGCCGATAATGGCGATGACCATCAAAAGTTCGATCAAAGTGAATCCTCTGTTAGCGGGCATACTCTTACGCATGGTTATAGTATAAACTTTATCTAAAAAAATGGAAGCTGGTATAATAGAAGGTGTGGAAAAACCGTTGACTAAAAAAAACGAGGAAGGCGAGCGGGACAAGTGGCTAGTGGCTTTCTCAAGCTTTCTACTGCTTGTTTTGCTTTTTTATCTTTATGAGCGGCTGATTTATCAAAGAGGTGCGAATATAGACGCCACCCAAGCAGCCAGCGTTAGCTTGGCATTGGCCGACGAACCTGAAGAAAAAGCGCCCGAAGAAAAAATCGAGGTGGAAGCTATCTCTCCGCAACTTTATATAGAGCCAAAGATAGTGACTAAACCCAAAACTAAAGTAAAAGCCCCAAAGAAAAGCTCAAAACCGGTTTCCATTAGCGCGCCGAAGGTGGCGTCACCAGCCAGCAACCCCCCGCAAACCACGCCGTCAATCTCGCCTACCCCCGCACCCACCCCCCAATCCACACCCATCCCTCAAGGCGCTCCCCCTCCACCTCCCCCACCTCCTCCACCAGGCGGCGCTGGAGGCGGGGGCAGC
>CAYJVD010000058.1:0-3934 GCA_964373585.1 uncultured Candidatus Saccharibacteria bacterium | reverse complement strand
TTAAAATACCCATTCAGGATATTTTAAAAAACCGTAACGGAGGGTGAGAGATTCGCCCGCGACTTCCCGCCATGGCGGGAGTCTGGGCACCGCCTCCCCCTCGCTTCGCTCGGGGTCCGGCGTTCGAATCTCTCACCCTCTCACACAACGCTTTTTTAAAATACCCATTCAGGATATTTTAAAAAACCGTAACGGAGGGTGAGAGATTCGAACTCTCGATGCCCTTTCAGACATACGTCCTTTCCAGGGACGCGCACTAGACCACTATGCGAACCCTCCAAAGTAAGCGCATTATATCACATCACTATGGATACTATATTGTTCACAATTACAACTCAAGATTCACGTTTTAACCCTCGCGCAACGCCTTGACTCTTTCTGCCATGGGCGGGTGGGTCATGAAAAGTTTATGGAGCCCCTTGATGGATTTGGCGCCAAAGGGGTTTGAGATATAAAGATGGGCAATGGTGTTGGAAGCGCCTCGCATGGGTCTTTGGTACGAACCGATTTTCTCCAAGGCGCTCGCCAACCCCTCCGGATAACGGGTAAGGAGCGCCCCGGAAGCGTCAGCCAAGAACTCTCGCTTGCGCGAGATAGCCAGCTGGATGAGGGTAGCTGCAAATGGAGCTAAAATGGCCAAAACGATGCCAAGGATCATCAAGATAGTGTTCCCCCTGTTGCCATCTCTGCCACCCATCCCATACCACCTCGAACGCAAAAACCAGTCTGACAAGATTGAAACAAAACCCACTAAAACTACCACCATGGTAGAAAGCAAGATGTCGCGATTGCCGATATGCGACAGTTCATGACCAATCACCCCCTCGAGCTCCGTCTTATCAAGCATCTCCAGCAAGCCGGTGGTGGCCGCCACCACCGCGTGATCCTTATCCCGACCAGTGGCAAAGGCGTTGGGCGCGGGGTCATTAATAACATATATTTTTGGCATCGGTAAACCAGCCGTTATTGAAAGATTCTCTACCGTGTTATAAAAATCAAAATACTCTTCTCTCGAAGCTGGTTTAGCCCCCGCCAGCGAAAGCACGATCTTATCCGAATACCAATAGCTCACTATGTTCATCAATAGCGAAAAAATAACAGCGCCGTAAAGTATGACCGGATTATTGTAAAGATAGCTGAAAAACCAACCGAGACCGATTATCAGTACCAGAAACAGACTGACCAAAAGCCAGCTCTTGCGCACATTGGATTCCTCATGTTTATAAAGCGACATTGACCGGTTCCCTCTCTGGAGACTTGTCCTCCAGATCAAAAAATTCTAGCTTGGCGAATGAAAATGATTTAGCCACCAGATTGCTCGGAAAGGATTCGATGCTGATATTTAGATCACGCGCGTTGGTATTATAGAATCGTCTGGCCGCCTGAATTTTATTTTCCGTGTCGGCCAATTCTCGAGCCAAGCCCAAAAAATTCTCGTTGGCCTTTAGTTCCGGATACGCCTCTGAAATAGCAAAGAGGGATTTAAGCGTGCCGGTCAGGGCGTTCTCGGCCGCGGCGTGATCGGCCACTGAAGTCGCTCCCATAGCCTCGCTCCTTGCCCGCGTCACATTTTCAAAAGCCTCCTTTTCGTGAGTAGCATACCCCTTGACCGTATTCACCAGATTGGGAATAAGATCGTAACGCCGCTTAAGCTGGACATCAATATCGGCCCAAGCTTCCTTGGCCCTTTCTAAAAGTTTTACGAAGTGATTATAGACGCTGATAAACCAAGCGATGATGACGGCCAAAACGCCGACTAATATGTATGTACTCATGATTTTACAAGACTAATTTGCCTTCTTTAATTTGCTTAATAAATTTCTCGCCTTGCTCTTTAAATTTGGGTTCAAGTCTAATGACCTCCTCCAAGGTCTCGACCGCTTTGGCCGATTCTTTGTTGGCATAATAACTGGCCGCAAGCGATATGCGAGCTTGTAAATTTCCCGGTTCTTTCTCGAGAGTGGCTTTCCAAATATTAATAATCTTGGGATATTCCTTCTTGACCGCGTAGGCGTTCACCAATCTACCGCCAGTATTTATGGTGGAAATGCCAAACTTAGGTATCAAGGTTTTTTCTATGATATCGTCTTTGCCTACAAATGCCGCCCCGATAGCATAGACCGTGGCCGCCTCGGGATATTCAGGATCGGAAAGATAGGCTTTCTCAAGGATCTCAAACGCCTTTGGGAAATCGCCCTTCTGAACATATATATTGCCAAGCTCAAACATGATGACCTGTTTATTGGGAGAAAGAGCGAGCGCTCTCTCAAGCAAAGGAAGAGCTTCGTCTGATCTGCCGAAACGGGAAAGGAGAATGCCCAGAAAAAGCGGGTACCTAGCGTCGTTCGGCACTCTCTCAATCTGCTCAGACATCTCATCCTTGGCTAATTCAAAAAACTGGGCCTTAATCTTGGGGTCGACATTTTGGGCGTTCCCCACATTAGAGGCAATCTGGATAAGCTGTTCCCTGGCCTCGGGCTTACCGATGGCCGAATAAGAGCTCGCCTTGCTAAAATTATTCAGGCTTTTCGAAAGAGCGTCCGATTTTAGATCAAGCGAAGATATCAGGGCGCGACTAGCCATGATAGGTCTAAAATTGATGAAAAATATAATAACGATCGTGCCCACTAAAACAAACGAGACGCCGAGATCGTGCCACAAACCTGTGATTTTTTCCCCCACCAATTTTTTATGGTTAGAATCGCAGGTGATAAAGGAGATGTAAGCCAAGACAAAAAGAAAAAGTATATAGCTGACCAGATTATCAAAAACAAAAATATTGTGAAATAGATAACCTACCAGCAGTGCCGAAAAGAGGCTTTTATCAAGGACTGATAGTTTCTCTCTACCTTTAATCCAAAGCAGGTATATGGCCACGCCAAAGAGCGAAAGATAACTTAGGATACCCAATATGCCCGCCGCCACCAGCCAGTCGAAAAAGATATTATGGGCCCGGTCGAACCACGATTCCTGTTTCCAGAGTTTAGGATTGTAATATTTGTTGAACACCACATTATAATTCTCCTGACCCCAACCCAAAATAGGGTGTTCTTTAAAGCCTTGATAAGACATGTTCCAGATAAGGAAACGCGATTCGGTGGTCTGTTCTGATAGTGATATCCCGGCAAATCGTGAAAGAACCGGACTATTTTTAACAAATTGAGTGTTTCTAATTCCCAGAAACAAAAGAACAAAGAAAACAAGGCCAGCCACAACTACTGCTCCGATGATTCTCCTTCGACCAGAATCAAATAAAACTAGGAGCAAGGCAGCTAAAAAGAGAGCGCCGAGGAAGCCCAAAATTGCCCCGCGCGTAGCCGTGTAATACAAGATAGACGCCTGAATGAACATGAGCGCGCCATAGAGGGACTTCGCAATATAATTTTCAGATTTAGAAAGATAGTAAGCGGCAATGAAAAAATGGAAAAGCATGTAGATAGCCAGATAGGTGGCGTTCCCGAAAGTGGCGTCAAGACGCGTTCCGCCCTGATTAATGACCGCCTTACCAGCCAGTTGAAAAAAACCAAAAAGTGAGAGCAAGAAACTGACCAGCAGGGAGGTGTGCAAATAAAGCCGCCAGATAAACTCTTTTTGGAAAAAAGTAGTCACCAAAAAAAGATACGCTAAAAGATGAAGGTGAGACACCAACCCCTCCATTCTTTCAAAATTAGACCAGAAACTGCGCGTAAAATTAACCCCAAAAAGGTCGGCCAGAAACAGGATAAAGACAAATATCGCATAAGCGATTACTACCGGATTTATCTTCGGACGATACATCGGTTCGCGCAGAGCCAAGATAAGATAAAGCCCGAGCAGTAGCTCGATCGTAATGCGGAAGGTGAAAGCCTTGCCCGTAATGAAGGGAAAGAACATGGAGCTAGTCACAATGAAAGGCACGAACAGAGGAATAAACAGTCCGAAGACAATAATATTG
>CAYJVD010000057.1:0-4012 GCA_964373585.1 uncultured Candidatus Saccharibacteria bacterium | reverse complement strand
CCAAAGCCGACGCCCGCCCTGCGGGGTCGGCTCCCCGACTGCTTCGCACGTCGGGGCTGAGTCCCGACGCCCTCCGACCTGTGTGTCGGAGGGGTCGGGAGGCCGACTATCTACGTCGGCCCTACGGGCGGATCAATCATCAAGTTAACAAAAAAACAGATCTAATGCCAGTTTCTAGGTGCGGCGCATCCAAATAATTAAAGCGTGATTATCATTTTCTCAAGCGCCAGATCAAACTCAAGGTCTCCCCGCCGCGCCTCGTGGTAAATGCTCACCAGCTTTTCGGAAAGTTGGGCCAGCTCCTCTTTTTTATATTTTTCAGATGAGCCTTTTAACATATCCCTCACTTTCCAGACGAGACTTCGCCAAAAAAGCTCTTCGCCCGAAATGCCTAGAAGTAAGGCCGTCTGCATCAAAACCCACGCCCTCTTCTTATCCCGCCGCTCAAGGGCTGACGACAAAGAAAAAAAATTGAACGCTTCTCTTGCCATGTCACAAATGATCCGCCACGGTCGCGTTCACGATAAAAGGAATGTTTGTTTTCAAAACGCTTTCCATCGTCTTTTTAATGATCGGTGTCACCTCTTCCACCTTACCATCCGGCACTTCGTACACTAGTTCATCGTGAATCTGCAGGAGGAGATGAGCGTCTTTGACAGTGTCGCACTTCCCCATGGCGATTTTAATAATATCAGCGGCCGTGCCCTGGAGAGGTGCATTCATGGCCATACGCTCGGCCGCGCTCACGAGGTAAGGCAAGGGCGACCGCAACTCCGGAAAATAACGCCTGCGTCCAAAATAAGTTTCCGTGTAGCCGCGCCGCGCGGCCTCGCTTTTCACCTTATCAAGATAGTTCGCCAGGCCCGAGAATTTTCGAAAATAGTTGATGTAATACTGCTGGGCCTCCTCTTTGGTAGTGCCAAGATTTTGGCGTAAAGCGTTCACGCCCATGCCGTAAAGAATGCCGAAGTTAAGCACCTTGGCCTGCCTGCGCATATCCTTAGTCACTTCCCCCTTCCCCACTCCAAAAAGTTCCATGGCCACCGCCTCATGGATATCTTCTCCGTCTTCAAAGGCCTTCGTCAACTTAGGATCTCGCGAAAGAAGAGCGGCCACGCGCAGCTCAATTTGCGAGTAATCAAATGAAACCAACTTGTGACCGGGAGAGGCTAAAAACGCCCGCCGGATATTGCGACCAAGATCCGTTTTAATGGGAATATTTTGCAAGTTAGGCTGTTCGGACGACATCCTCCCGGTGGACGCACCCGTCTGCACTAGCGTAGTGTGCAAACGATTCTCCTTATCAAGCATAGCCGGCAAATTATCAATGTAAGTGGAAAGCAGCTTCTGATACTCCCTGTAGGCTAAAATGTCTGCCAGTACCGGCCACTTATCCTTATATTTTTCCAATTCGGAAGCTTGAGTGGATTTGAGGCCGATTTTTAGCCTGCGCAAAAGCACCTCGCTTAGCTGTTTGGGCGAATTGAGATTGAGCTCCTCGCCAAGCGCTTTCCAGATCTTCTTTTCTAATTTGGTAAGCTCAATATGGTAATCAGTTGACAGTTTTTTTAGATAATGGCGGTCCACCAGAATCCCCCTCTCTTTGGCTTTTTTCAGAATGGGAATGAGGGGAAGCTCAATCTCTTCGAGCACTTTCTCAAGTTTATCTTCTTTGATCTTTTTAAAAATTATCCGACCGGCTTCTTCCAGTGTCTTGGCGCCGGTATAACTTAAAGCCTCTTCCTCGCTGGGGTTAGTCTTGCTCGAATCAAGCAGCCAAAGGGCTATAAGAATTTTTTCTGTTTCTTCATCTATCGCGCCTGATTCTTTAGTTTTTTTTTCAGCAATATTTTCTTCAACTTCTTTATCTTCGTTTAATCTGCCAACCAGACTCCTAAAACCCACCTCCGTTAAAAAATCTTGGGCTTTCCTCTTGTCAAATGTTTTCTGCCACGGCGCTTGCGGCAACTCAAAATGGATGGGCGCATCTTTCCGAATAGTGCCTAGAATCTTGGAAAAAGTAGCCTCCTCCTCCTTGCCCGCAAGCAGTCTCTGTGTTTTAGGTTTCATCTTCTCCAGACTGTCGAAAATATTCTCAATCGAGCCGTACTCTTTGATAAGTTCAGCGGCCGTCTTCTCGCCTACACCCTTGACGCCCGGGATGTTATCGGAGGGATCGCCTCGCAACCCTTTGTAATCAGGCAAAAGCTCCGGCCCAAAACCAAAACGCTCTTTCACCCCCTTCTCATCGTAAATAACAGTATCGTTAATCCCCTTTTTTAATGTATAGACAACCACATCGTCATCCGATACCAACTGAAGCGTATCCATATCCCCAGAAGCAATCACAATCTGTAAACTTTCTTTTGCATTTTTCGCTTTGCATTTTACATTTTCTGCAATCGTCCCGATAATATCGTCCGCTTCGAATCCGGGCGCGTCGTAAATGGGGATGCCGAAAGCCCGAAAAACAGCCCGCGAACTAATGAGCTGGGTAATGAGATCGTCATCCGGCTTGACTCTTTGCGCCTTGTATTGCCTGGACATTTCGCTCCGAAATGTCGGCCCGGGTAGATCATAACAAGCGGCCATATAGTCCGGCTTTAGGTCCCGCATAATTTTAATAAGAAAAGCAGAAAGACCGTAAAGCGCTCCCGTCGGGGCGCCCGAGGGTGAAGTAAAGGCCGGCAGAGCGTGATACGCCCTGTGAATGACCGCGTGGGCGTCAATCAAAACTAATTTCTCTCGTGTTTTCATCTATAAACTTAAAGTATATGCGTTTGGCGTGTTTCGGCAACATAGATTCCACTTTATCAGCCCATTCTATAAAAATAATATTGCGAGGATCTTTAAGAATCTCCTTGAAACCAAGACGCTCAAGTTCGCCGGCATTTTCCAAACGATAGGCGTCGATATGAACAAGACGCGGCCCTGAATCAGGCTTGCCCGCCGATAGGCGAGGCTTGCCCGTCGATGAGGCGGGAATAGCATAAATTTTTTCAATGACAAATGTAGGGCTCAAGACGTTCTCCTTAATGCCAAGCGCCCGGGCCACCCCCTGCATGAAAGCCGTCTTGCCCGACCCCAGATCGCCGAAAAGTCCAATAACGGGGAAAGGTTTAACCTTTCCCTGCCCATGCATAAACTTTTTAGCCAAAAGCTGTGTCTCTTCGAGAGAGTGCGAAACTATTTTGAATTTTTCACTTTGCATTTTGCTCTTCTAGACCAGCGCCCTAATTATAGCAGAGACTAGGATAACGAGCAGAATGAGAGCCAGCCAACCGACAGCCGTGTTGGGAAAGAAGGCGCCCACACCAGCCACGGCCGCGCGCCTGACATTGAAAGTCGTCTTCTCAGTCGTTGGGACAACAGTCGCTTCAATTTTTTGATCGGAAACTTTGGTGATGCCAACGATAGTGACATCGGCTTGGCGTTTCAAGAGCGGGTCATCGAAAAACATGCTGGCAGACATTGTAAGATTGGAAGCGGCCGCGGGAAGCTCCTGTGAGACTGTCGTCTTGAAGCTAACCGCTCCAAAACCACCGGCCGCAATGGTACCGGCTGATAACAAAAGAGTGTTGCCGTTTTTCTGCAAACGAGCGTCCCCTTCCGCAAAGGTAAGACCCGCCGGCAAGGTGATTTTTAGAAGAGAGTTGGGTAAAGAAAAGTTGCTTTCATTTCTCCAGCCGATGCGATAGTTGACAATATCGCCCCTTACGGCCACATCCTTATCAGTGCCGTACGACATGATGAAAAGCGAACGGATACTGGCCGGCTCTTCTCTCTCTACGCTTTCCCTAGCCACCGCGGCAAGCGTGGTCAAAGAAAGAATGGCTCCGCGAGTAATTTCGCCCCGGGAGTTTTGGGCTGCGGCTCTATAAAAATAGTTACTGCCGGAATTCAGACCGCCAATTGAGCTCGCAAAATTAGCCGAAGAGACAGTGCCGAGACTTGCATCTGGCGTGCGATTGCCGAGCGAACCGGTAGAGCCCCACTCAAACCAGCTGGTTAC
>CAYJVD010000056.1:2132-4092 GCA_964373585.1 uncultured Candidatus Saccharibacteria bacterium | reverse complement strand
AAGCTCACGAGAGGATGAAACCTCTAGTTAAAAGTGGCCGTGGTAGCCACGGAAGATAGAACTTGGGGGAGGTTTCCATACATCAGGAAGCGCCGCAATGTGGGCCGCTACCCTCGTGTACTCCCTCTCCCCACCAAAATCTTCCTTGGAAAAAACTTTGGTGGGAAGCCGAGCATGAAGCTCGGCTAAAAGAACGTGTGCAGTGTCCGAGAAGCCAGTTGAAGCTGGCCTCTCGGGATGACATTAAGAATTCAAGAAGAGATCTTCCGCGGGAATGATCCCAGCCGGCATCAAATCTTGAATCCAAGGTCTGTGAGCGCTCCTTCACGAGCATTCTCACGCGGGCCTCTGGCCCTGCCTTGCCACCTATCTTTAGTACCCACAGTCAGACTTCGACTGTACTAGTACCCACGGCCTGGAGTGGCTGCACACCACAACGCCGGATAGTTTTTGGAAAGATCTTCCTTCCCACCAAAATCTTCAAAAAACTCATTTACATCCTGCTACGATCGTAGTGGGATGTAAATCAAAAACTTTGGTGAGAACCGATCATTTCTGATCGGGTCATCTGGCTCTGCTTCCAGATGGCTCTCCACTTTCGGCAGGGGACGCCGTATGATTTTGTTAATGCGGGTCAGAAACCGCATACGCATTTTCTGTTCCCAGGACTGCGATAGCATCCTCGGCTCGTCTACTTGACGCGGCGGATCTGATCGCCTTCGATAACAAACAGATACTGCTTGCCATCTAGATTCACAGACCAACTCGGTACCAAGATTGCAGACACTCGGGTCTGCGCTGGCACCGGCCGCCTTGAGCACTTGCTCAAGGAGTATTTCGACAATTCCCTTATCCACTTCACCCTCCATGTGTGATGATGATATTCGATAACTACAGACGTTCCGTGACGACCTCGATGCGCACAATGCGGGTGAGCCGCAGAACTCTCACGGCAGGAATCTCGATGTTCATCATTTATTTTCTCCTGAAATGAAAAAGAATGTGTTGAAAAATCTGGGGAGGCCATGCATCACGGAAGTCGCGCCCAGAGGGCTATTGCTCGTTCTCGTGGTGACACTCCCCATCAGAAACTTCAAAAACTCCATTACAATATACTACGATCGTAGTGTATTGTAAGATTGAAAATTCTGATGGAAGGCCAAGCTTAGCTTGGCTACCCAACCTTACCCTTTTCTGTTCCCAGGGCGGTAACCCCGGCCGAGCTAAGCTCGGCATCTCTCGCACGCACCTACTCACTGTGCTTGTATTCGAGAGCCGCCTCGCGCGATGCGAAGGCGATCCCGTCAACTAAATACATCATCAACCCCTCCACCTCAATAGACCGCTTAAATCTACTGGGGTGGAGGGATGAAGCCATCCCGCCATTTTTTATGAGCATGTACCAGGAAGAATTGGAGCCAGATTTGAGGGTCTGATATATTTATTTTACAGTTGCCACTCAATTTGATCGGCTTTCTTTCTTTCAGCGTACACGGACATCATACACCCTAATTAAACTTTTGTCAAGTGCTATTGACAGATTTATTAAAATATTGGCTTAAATGGCTCAAAATGTGAGTATTGTGAAACAATAAAAAGTCAGATTCTTATGACAAGATTTTATTAGAAAATAAAAATTAATGTCAGTCCATATTGACATTTAGAGTTGAGTAGTGTATACTAAACAATACGAGGTTCGGGATGGTCTCGGCCTCGATTCCGGGGGGTCTCTATGTGGGGTGTGTGAACTCTGCGAGGACCTGGGTCCAAATGGGCCCAGCACTCCTCCGGGGAACAGTTCCCCGCGAAGGACTACCCCAGAAAAAGGAAAGCGGTGCAAAATGGGTTTCGGAACGTAGTTTGGTTTTTGCGACGCTTTCGGCGTCGGTGAGATGATCACAGCAAAATGAGCTGTTGATCACCTCGGGCCACTGGCTCGTGTCGGGGAGGAACAAAATAC
>CAYJVD010000056.1:0-2122 GCA_964373585.1 uncultured Candidatus Saccharibacteria bacterium | reverse complement strand
CGGCCCCAGAAAGATGTGGAAAGTATGGGGTTCGGAACCTGATGAACACGACGACAGTGAGTCGTCGCTGATCATCTCACCAGGCTCGTGTCGGGGAGGAACAAAAAACCTTCCCGGCGCGAGCCGCTTTTATTTTTCAGAAGAGAATTGGGAAGAAAATTCCCACAAAAAGTTGAAGAAGCCTCGGAAAGAATCGGCAATCGCCTGATGTTCTATTATTACTCCAGAAATCTGTCCTTTTAAGGCGGTGATCGCCACCATATTCCCAAGTATGTTTACATCGCCGCTAAAAGGCATCCTCGCCGTGGGAATAAATCTAGATTCTCTAAGATTGCCCGGGTCTGACGGTAAAACCTGGCCCTGACTGCTTGAATAAATAATTCTTGATGATATCTCTTGCTTTATTCTTCGTGGGGAGTGTGTTTTTAAGTGGTTCGGAAAAATAGCTAAGACATCATCGAGATTGGTAACACTCAACACTTCCTTATATCCCGACTTAAAGAAAATGTTCTGCATTTGCATCAACCCTTCTTTGCCTTCGAAAAATCTGACTGTCGGACGGTGGCCGGCAGATTGATATAGCGAGGCAAGGTTCGGCAATGTTTGGGACAAAATCTCTTTCTGCGCCGCAATCTGATGAAGTTGATTGTCTAAAACGCTTTCCAGATGCTCGGGTGACTCGGCTATATATATTTGTTTTTTGCCCTTTGTTTGAGTGCTTACTAATCCCCTTTTCTTCAATGACTCGATCTGAACATAAGCCGTGGGGCGGTTGATCTCGGCTTTTCTGGCTATATCAATTACTGATGCCGGCCCCAGTTCAAGCATGGCCAAATAAACTTTGGCTTCGTTGTCCGATAGACCGATGTTTTTGAGTTGTTCTAACATTATACTTCGTATAATTTGTTCACTCGGATAAAGAGCAAATTTACTTGCTCTTTACTCCTCGTTCACAATTATAACTTCCC
The DNA here is from genome assembly GCA_964373585.1 of uncultured Candidatus Saccharibacteria bacterium. GTDB lineage: Bacteria > Patescibacteriota > Minisyncoccia > Phycocordibacterales > JBBUBG01 > CAYJVD01. Next base: position 1,154 of record CAYJVD010000056.1, on the reverse strand, counting down.
CATTATACCACACTCATCGTAATTCAGCATTAAATTGAATAGCGGTTTGCTTATATATTTTATCCTGTATTGGGTCGACTTCCGACGTCTGCAGGGTTCTTTCGTTGCTACGATATATTATGCGATAGGTATAGCTGACCTTGTCCGGACCGAACTTTTCGGCATTCTCATATTTATCCAACAACTCGACCTGCTCCACCAGGTCGCCGCCTAAATCTCTTATCAAATCGAAATAATTATTGGGAATGAAATCTTTATTGACCACAAACGATATGTCGCGAGTAATTTGCGGATATTTAGAAACTTCTTTGAATTTGTTGCCCAGCTTCAGCTGCCGCTTTACACGTTCATCTTGAGACCAAAGCAAACGTATATCCGGCAATTCCATACTAATAATTGCCAACCGTTCAAGACCAAATCCAAATGCCCAGCCGTTCCACTTTGATGAATCAACGCCATGGTTGTCGAGTACTTTTCCCTTTACCACGCCTGAACCAAGCACTTCAACCCACCGCCCACCTACTTCTACTTCCATTTCGAGGGACGGGTCCGTGAATGGGAATGTATCGGGGTTAAAGCGGTATTTAATCTCGGAGCCGAAGATAGCTTTGGCAATGTCCACCAAAACTTTTTCCAGTTCGGGGACTCCTATTGATTCCTTGTCCTTTGGTGCGAGATACCAACCATCGATCTGGTGAAACACATTCATGTGATTGCGATCAATCTCATCTTTGCGATAGACCTTGCCATGTGAAAATGAGCCAACCGGGTTCCCTTCCGCCATCCGCTTTTTAACGTCGTCCTGACCCAGATAGTAATTCCACATTACCGTGGTGTGAGTCCGGAGAATATGTCGCTCATCTACATAGTAGGTGTCTGACGTAGAACGAGTCGGGTGATCTTTAGGAAAATCAAACAAATCAAAACTCATATCAGCGGGTACGATTTCAGGAACTTCAATAAGATCAAAGTTCCGATAATCTGGCATGGCCAAAATCCGTTCCACAATTTCTTTAAGAGGACTCCCATCCGTGCGCGACAGGTCGGGCATCTTTAAATAGCGCTTAATGCGTTCAGATTCGGGATCGTGTTTTTCCTTTAAGGCCTCTAAAAGCCGGGCTTCTTCTTTGGATTCAATTTTTATGTCCATGATT
>CAYJVD010000055.1:0-4111 GCA_964373585.1 uncultured Candidatus Saccharibacteria bacterium | reverse complement strand
TTCAAGCCTCTCAAGCTCCCGCTCCAAATAAGCAGTTTTAGGGCTACGCGTCATGACCTTACGACTTTACAGACTTTACAGACTTTACAGACTTTATGGACTTTACAGACTTCATACCGGCCGCCTGTCTGGCTTTGAATTTCTCCACGCGCCCGGCCGTGTCCACGATCTTGTCTCCTCCCGTAAAGAACGGGTGACAAGCGCTACATATTTCTACGCTTATTTTTTCGTTGGTTGAACCTACCGCAAACTTCTGGCCGCAGGCGCACGAAACCATGGCTTTGGGAAAATAGGGCGGATGAATCTTTTCTTTCATAATGAATCAAACTAACAAAATTTCAGCCTCTTTGCAAGATGGCAATTTCCTGTTCATATTTACGGGCCAGATTCATGACATCATCCCCGTAAAAAGCGTAAGCTTTTTTCTTGGCGTTCTTATAACCGGCCAGATATCTTAAAGCGGCCAGTCTCTCTGATTCAAAGTCGCTGTACTTGGCGCCGTTATCTTTAAGAAGCAGAGCGGCCGCCATGAAGCCGTCCAGCGGATTCCACGGATTGGGGGGGCGGTTGCCCGTCAGAGCGGTGATGCGCTCTTCATACAGTACCCAAGTCGAAGGGATAAATTGGGCCGGCCCCATGGCTCCTCCCCAACCATACCAAGCTTTTTTGGAAACAGGCATTTGATCTGGGTTCAAGCCTAGTTTACTGGTGATAGTCTCGAAAACCGGCTGATCGCGGGTCGGATGCATATCGGTTTTCCAATTGCCTTTGCCCACATTTTGACCCAGATTTGACTCCTCGGCGATCACTCCTAGAAGTAAGGCCTGTCTCACGCCGGTCTTTTGGTAGGCCAGATTGGCCAATTCAAGCGCTTTGCCGAACGGGATGGCGGCCGTGCCAGAAAGATTGAAAAGCTCCGCCCTGATCAAAGCCGCGTCTTTCTCTCTCTGCGCCAAAATCTTTTGATACTCTTTCTCCTTTCCTCGGGTGGCTTTCAAAATGCGCTTCTTCTCATTCTCTTTTTCCTCGGTGCGTTTCTTTTCGAGCTCTTGAATACCCTTCAACTCCTGCTCCTCTGATTTCTTTTCCTCCAGATTATTTTTGGCCTCCTCCGTCTTCTCTTTGATATCTTTCACAAGATCCAAAGAATCGTGCAGTTTTTTTTGAATGACCTCAAACGAATCGGTATCCTGAAAAAAATTAGATAGATTCTCGTTAGTCAGCAAGACTTCAGTCAAAGTGTAATAGTCCAGTTCCCTTGTCTTGCGCACCAGTTCCGAAAGCGACAATCTTTCCCGACTCATCTTATCGGAAAGCTCATCTATCTTTTCGGCCTTGCCGGCGATCTCCGCGCTCAACTTTTCTATGGAAAGTTTCCGGGCCTTAATCTCCAGTTTAGATTTCTCGATCGAAACATCCAAAATGGCGATATCTCTCTCAAGCGACACCGACTCCCTCTGCTTAGTCTGAAGCAGCTGACGCTGGGATTCGATCTCTTTTTCTAACTGACCCAGCTCATTTTCCAACTGAACCCTCCTTGAGCCGATATTATCAGAAATATCGGCTCTAACCACGCCGGCCAGCGAAAAAAATAATGCCAGAGAAAAAACAGAGATATTACTTATCTTTTTTTTCATCCTTCGTTCCCTTGGGAGCCTCTTCGGCCACAGCCTCTTCAGGCTTCTTACCTTTCTTCTCCACTTCGATCTTGGATAGATCGACCGGCGCCTCCTCCTCTTTTTCTTCTTTAGGTTGCGCTACCAGCGCTATGACCTCCTCGCCCCCTGCCAGAAATCTTACCCCCTTTATCAAATCAAGATTAGCCACAGTGATCTGATTTCCAAAGCTAGCCAAAGCGCCGATATCCACCTTGATATTGTGCGGCAAATCTTTAGCCTCGGCTTCGATCTCGATCTCGTGCATCACTTTTACCAAGATGCCCCCAAGCGCTTTCACGGCAGGCGCCACGCCAATAAAAACAAGCGGTATCTTGACCTTTACTTTTTTACCTTTCTCAATCACATAAAAATCGGCATGATTGACTTCGTCCGTCACCGGATCGAAGCTCACTTCATGCACCAAAATATCCTTCTCCTCCAGACCATCCTTTAAGGATATGACTGTGGATTCGCCAGCTTCCTTGTACACTTTTTTGAACTGGCTGGCATTAATAAAATAGGGAGTGGCCTTCTCTTTATGACCGTAAATAACCACCGGCAATCTCCCCGCCTTGCGCGATCTCGAGAGTCTTTTGCCAAATACAGAGCGCCTTTCCGCGATTAACTGCAACATTAGTTCATTATATTTATTATTCACCTTCCCGCAAGAGCAATTCTTATCCCCCACCTCTTTACATCTATCTACGCCTCTCTCCACCTATCCTACATAAATTGCGCGATCGCGCAATTTATGTAGAATGCAAATGTATCCTGCTTATGCAAGGAAGGGTCTGTTTGCAAGTTAAAGTCAGATTTTAAACTCAATCACATCGCCGTCTTTGACGAGATAATCGCGGCCTTCGGTGCGCAACAATCCCCTTTCTCTGGCGACCGAGTATGAGCCGGCTGTAAGCAATTTAGCGTATTCAATCACTTCGGCTCGAATAAATTTTTCCTGAAAATCGGTGTGGATGGCGGCGCCCGCCTCGGGCGCTCGGCTACCCTTGGCGATAGTCCAAGCTCGCGTCTCGTCTTCACCAGTGGTAAAAAAAGTGATGAGACCCAGCAGATCGTAAGCGGAGGTGATAAGCCGATCGATCCCCTCTCCCGTAAGCGGATTGACTTCGAGACAGGGCGAGACTCCAAGTTTAGCGCACGCTCCTTTTTCGTCCCAGATATTAGCCACATAAAGCACAGGTTTTTTCGAAAGGAGAGCCAAGGGTTCATCTTTTCCTTTATGTTTTTCTTCAGTAACCAGATCAGCCAGCTCAAGCTCGGTGGTGATGATGCCGATATCCCGCACCGGGTCGGGCCCACCAGAGACATGCGCCACATTCGCATCATCAAAGACGCGCACCACATGAGCGATGGCGTCTACCTCGCGAATATGAGAGAGGAATTTATTTCCCAACCCCTCGCCTTGGGAAGCGCCCTTGACTAGTCCAGCGATATCCACAAACTCCACCACGGCCGGCACAATTTTTTTGGATTTAGAAAGGGTCGCCAGTTTCTCCAGCCGCTCATCGGGCACAGGCACGATACCGACCGAAGGGTCAATGGTGCAAAAGGGATAATTTTCAGCCGGTACCCCCTTTTTGGTGAGAGCATTAAAGAGCGTGGACTTGCCAACATTCGGGAGACCAACGATACCAATGGAAAGTTTCATCTTGGCAGTTTAAACTCCGCCTGGCCGATTGGCAAATGAATGGACATGCCGAACCACGGTACTTTTAGGATGCTATAGCATCCTAAAAGTACCAAAAAATTAAACCCCTGTCGCGCCAATGGCAAAACAGGGGTTCGATGTCATACTAATATCTCGTAGAGCGTGTCCTCCCCACCTCTGCGCTCCTGGATAAGCTTGATTACGCCGTCATTTTTCAAACGCTTGATAATTTCGTAATATCTTTCACTTTTGCCTATCTTCGGACACACTTGAGTAACAGCTCCTCTCAATATCCGCGCTGGAACTACCTTTGAGTCATTTTCCAAACAACCCCGAAGAACTGCCAGAACTCTCTCCTTGCGTTTTTTCCACTCGATCTGCATCTTCTTAGCAAATGAGGAAGTGCCCCTCTGCAAGCAATTTCTCTGCGCTTCACGTCGTACCTTGCGAGATCTATATGGCGTCCGAGAAAGAGCGCCGCCTAATTTTTCAAAAATCTTCTTAGATGAATTTTGGACGATAATCCCGCAGATATAGGGCTGACTGTCTTTAGACAGCCACACGCGCAAGCGAATGAAACTGGGATCGCATGTCAGCAATTCCGTGCCAAAATTCCCGCGTGGTCCGGTCTCGTCCTCGCCCATAAAATGCACTGTCACCCTGCCGGTCATTTCTAACTTTTTGAAAAGTTCGACCAGATACACCTCGAAATTAGCTGGCTTCAAATCGATCAGCTTCGAACCGTACAGAAAACGCACCCGAAGATCGCTCAAGCTCCCTCCTTTCC
>CAYJVD010000054.1:0-4139 GCA_964373585.1 uncultured Candidatus Saccharibacteria bacterium | reverse complement strand
AAAAAGAAAACCTCGTCCCGATGTGAAATCGAAACGAGGTTTGTTGGGAAAGGTGAAACCTTTCCCGAGTTGCTACTTCTTGCCCTTGCCCTTGCCGGTCTTGGCGCCCTTCTTGTTCTTGAAGAAGGGGTCCTTGACGGCGCGGCGGGCGCGCTTGGCGTCCTCGCGCGCGGCGTGGCGATCCACGCCGCGCGTCTCGATCACCTGCACGGCCATGTTGACCGGCAGGTTGGAGGCCACGATGACCTCCGGCGGGGCCATCAGTTGGGACGTGGCCTTGCCAGCGAGCGCGGCGCGCGCGGCCCGGATGGCCTCGCGCTCCTCGAATGCCGCGCGGCGTTCGTTGAGCAACTCGACGATCGAGGTCGCCCGTTCGAAGCTGAACGAGCGGCCGTCCTCTGACATGCGCCGGTGCGCGTCGATGTGCTGCGGGCAGTAGGCCCGCACGCCCTTCCATCCCCCGTCATCGACGATCACGAAGGCCCCTGCGATGACGGGTTTGCCCGCCATCTCGCCCTCGCGGTGGGTCTTGATGACCAACTGGCCATCCACCCACCCGAGGATGTTCTGGATCTTGGGCGCGAATTCGCGCCCACAGACCAGTCCGTCCCGTTCGTTCTGGCATCGCACGCGCGGCAGTGCGATGGGGTCTGGCCGGCTGTCCTCGAGACGCGTGCGCATCTCTTCGGCCTCCGCCTCGATCCGATCGTTCTCGATGGCCTCGGCCACCAGATCCTTGATCTGGCTGGCCTCGGCCGCCATCAGCTGGCGCCCGAACTCTTCCGCCTGGCGGCGGAAGCCGCGCATGTAGCGCGGCGGGATGCTCTCTCCGAGTTCGATCTTCATCTCGTGGAAGGCCCGCTTGGTGAGCGGGAACTTCCCGAGCGAGCCGCCGAAGGCGGCGATCTCGGTGTCCGACTGGGGGGTATCCGAGAGGGTGGCCCCGACGCTGTAGGTGGCTTCGCCACCGTTCGAACCCTTGCCCTTGCTGTTTTCCATTTAAAGAACCTGCCTTTCTAACATATGGCCTCGGTTACATATCAACCAAGGCAGTAATTGAACTTGCGGCATCTTATCATATATATAGGATTTGTCAATAGAGGCTTTGGACTTTATACACTTTATGGATTAAAATAAGCTTCATGGACTGCGTCTTTTGCAAGATCGTAGAGGGCGGAATACCGGCCGATAAGGTGTTAGAAACGCCTAATTTACTGGCTTTTTTAGACATCAAACCCATTAATCTGGGTCACACGCTCCTTATTCCCAAAACTCATTATGAAAATTTATTTGACCTGCCAGACGAACTGCTTAAGGAGACAGTTATTGAGATGAAAAAATTAGCCAGAATTGTGAAAGACACCACGGGCGCCCATGGCATCAACATAGGCATGAATAACCTACCGGCCGCCGGCCAGCTGGTCTTACACGCCCATTTCCACATAATTCCACGCTTCGCTGGCGATGGATACGAGCATTGGAAAGGGAAGAATTACTCGACGAAAGAGATTAGTAACATGGCCAAGCGATTAAAAAATCTCAAATCCAAATTTTAAATGACAAATGAAATCCAAAAAGCAAAAACTAAAAGACTATCTCGTCTTACGGAGAACAGCGGAGAAAATGAGGTTAAGCTCCTGCGCTTCCTGCCACAAAATATCTGCCTTTTCTCTTAGTATCGGTGTCGAATGGGCGATGATTTTCAACCAATATTTGGTTTCTTTTGCCTCCTTGAGAGCAATTGCGATTTTGTTCGCGAAGTCTCGTTTTGAGTTCGCACCATCTGCTTCATGATAGTTTGCGCCGATGCTTGTTCCTGCGCGAACGAGTTGACTCACAAGTGGAATCGTAATTAGCGATTTTGGGACCAAATTACTGAAATCCACGATCTGTTTTGCGAATTTTTCAGTCCGCTCCTCAAGATCATACACTTTTTCGGGCCTTTCATCATTTGGATTTGATTTAACATTTGTCATTTGGGCTTTGAGCTTCCGAGAAGTGCCTCAATGCCGGGCAAGGTGCCCGTGGCAAGGAACTGAAGCATGGCGCCGCCACCAGTCGAGACGAAATCAAACTGGTCGATCAATCCCGCTTGATTCATAACAGCCACCGTGTCTCCCCCGCCGACGATGGAGTACGCGCCGCTCTCGGCTATCGTCCTGCCCAGCGTGAGACTGCCTTGCCTGTACCCTTTTTCATAAAGACCCATGGGGCCGTTCCATAAAATTAATTTCGCTTCAGAAAACTTCGCTTTAATTTTCTCAAAAGATTCTGGATCAATATCCATGACCGTCTCTCCATCCAGCACTACTTTTTCCGGCAATAAAATCCTCGGGTTTGCGAGCATCGATTTAACTAAATCGTCTTTCTCAAAAAATTTTATACACAAAGAGCCGCCGATAAAAATATCGTCCGCAATGGTCAAAAATTTAGAGAGCAACGGCACTTTGGTTTCAAGCTTGGCTCCGCCTAGGATAAAAAGAAACGGGTGGTCAGGCTCAAAAGCGCGTGAAAGATTCTTTATCTCTTCCTCAAACAAAATCCCCGCGAAAGCCGGCAAAAGTTTTGGCAGAGTGACGATAGAAGCATGCTCTCGATGCGAAGCTGAAAAAGCCTCATTCACATAAAAATCCGCGCCGACGGCCAATCTTTTGGCAAACTCTAAATCGTTAGCTTCCTCGCCTGGATCAGCGCGCAGATTGGGTAAAATCTCATCCTGATTATCAAGATAAGGCCAAATAGCCTCGTTCAAAGCTGCATTGTTCAAAGCTCGGCTTTGAACAATTGCGAGGTCGAGGTGGTAGGCGATGGTGAGCTTGGCGCCGGCTGATTTAAGAAACTGGATTGTGGGCAGAATTTTACGGATGCGGAAGTCGTCCACGATCTTGCCGTCTGCCATGGGCACATTGAGATCAAGGCGCAAAAAAACTCGCTTCTCTTTTAACTCCTCCATCCCCAGCGACTTTATGCATTTCATGACTTTATGGACTTAACTCAACCTCTTACTTCATTCACCGCTTTTAGAATCTTGCCGAACTCTTCGGCCCTAAGAGATTGACGCCCGACGAGCAAACCAGTGACACCCCCTTCTTTAAAATAATCGGCGCAATTTTTAGGCGTGACAGAGCCGCCGTAAAGAATTGGCACATCCTTGGCTTCTTTTCCGTAAATCTTGCTTAAAACTTTGCGAATGAAAATGGACATTTCAAAGACATCAGCTGGATAGGCAGCGCGCGCGGCCTCCTTGCCGATGGTCCAAAGCGGTTCGTACGCGATCAAAATTCGTTCTAAATATCTCTTCTGCACCTTGCTCAAGCACTCTTCGATCTGACCTCTCACGAACTCAAAATATTTTCCGTCTCCGTCCCGTACCGCTTCCCCAACGCAAAGAATGACCCTAAGACCAGACCGCAAAGCCTGCGATATTTTTTTATTTACCAGTTCGTTGGTATCGCCCGTGGCCCGCAAATCAGAGTGGCCAAGCAGGACATAAACAACTCCCACCTCTTTCAGCATGACGGGCGAGATCCGGCCGGTGTACGCCCCCTCCATTTGCCAGAAAGAATCTTGGGCGCCCAGAATAACTTTTTTCTTCCCCACAGTCTCCAAAAAAAGAGCCGGCGGGCAAAGCACTACCTCGATTTTATCCAGCCCCTTGAGAACCTTCTGAATTTCAGCCGCCAAGACCCCGGCCTCGGCCGGCGTCAGCGGATTCATTTTCCAGTTAGCTACAATAATTTTTTTCATGAAAAATTTCATTCGCCGGAATGCTACATCATCTTATCAGCTCCTAAATTTCTTGCCAGCTGGCGATATTCCAGCCGCCCGATGGACCAGTATTGAAACTAACATCCGGTAATCCTATATCATAATTGACCACGGCGTTCGGCTCCAACTTAACTTTTTTGCCAAGCATGGCCGTGATATGTGCATTACTCACTAAATCTACTTCGCCGTTTGGGGTATAAACAATAGCCTGTATGTCCGCTCCATTTTTGATATCGGAAGCCCCTCCGCCAGTTTTCGTAGTCACAAAAAGAATATATGATATAGGGGGTGTGCTACCTGTATCTCTGGAAAAAACCTTGTAATCATTTTAAAATTTTATTTTGCAATCAACCAGCACCACTGTGCCTTGA
>CAYJVD010000053.1:0-4275 GCA_964373585.1 uncultured Candidatus Saccharibacteria bacterium | reverse complement strand
ACATCTTGTATCAAATCTTTTTACGGTGAAAATGTTGGTGTACCGCCTTCAACTCGCTGTCCGTCACATGCGTATACACTTGGGTGGTCTGAACGCTCGAATGGCCAAGCAGTTTCTGGACACTGCGAATGTCCGCCCCGTTTTGCAAAAGATCCGTAGCGAAGGAATGCCGAAGCACATGCGGCGTCACTTTACGCGTAATGCCAGCCTTGATGGCGTATTTTTTAATAACTCTTTCAATCTGTCGAGGTGTAATGACAAAAAGTTTCTCTTTGTCCATCAATTCTCTTTTGTCTAAATAATTTTTTAAAGCTTTCTTAGCTTCGGAAGATAAAAAAACCAAGCGGATCTTAGCTCCTTTGCCTCGCACAGAAAACTCATCCTTTTTTAGATCAATATTGTCAGTTTCTAGTGAACAAAGTTCCGAAACCCGCAGACCGGTCGAAAAAAGAAGTTCTAAAATGGCTTTGTCGCGCAGGCCTTGCGCGTTTTTCAAGTTAGGGGACTGAAGCAGGCGGGTAAGCTCCTCATTAGAGATGAGGTCGAGATCGCGTTCGCCAGTCTTGGCGAGCTCAATGCGCTCGGCCGGATAGCATTCCACCCCTTGCCTTGCTAAATATTTCAAAAATGAACGCAAGGCGATCAGATAATAGTTTTGGCTGTTTTTCTTTAAGTTTTTGCGCTTAAGATAGAGCCTGAATTTTCGCACCGTATCATCCGTAATCTCTCCAACTTCCTTCAATTTGCCAAATTTTTGAAAAGCCAATAGATACCTTTGATAATTTTCCACTGTCTTCAGGCTTTTCCCCTTCTCGATCTCAAGGTATTCCAGAAATTTTCGAATTTCCTGATGCATTAGATTCAGAATATCATATCGTAGTTAAAAAATAAGCGCTGATGAAATTGACGGTTGCTTTATCTGCTATAATCCGCTATAATCCGCTATATAGTAAATAACAGTAAATATGCCGGAAAATACAACAAAATTTGACCATCGAATTAGGGCGCCCGACCCGCACATTGTGGCGCTTTTGGCCGCTATTGATGAGGTAAAAGGCCAATTAAAAGCAGGCCTCCGGATGACCCAGCAAGCGATTGCTAAACTCAAACGATCGGTGTTGGTGACCTCGGCAGGCGCCTCGACCCGCATCGAAGGGGCAAAGCTGAATGATGAAGAAGTGCAAAAAATCATGCAAGGCCTTTCAGTTTCCAAATTCGCCGACCGCGACTCGCAGGAAGTACAGGGCTACCTTGAAACATTGCAAAATGTCTTCGATAGCCATGAAAAACTGCCTCTCCGCGAGAGCATCATCAAATCACTTCACAAAGAACTGCTCAAGTATTCAACAAAAGACGAATTCCAGCGTGGCGAATACAAGAAAAAAGAGAACATCGTCGGCGTGCTGGGTCCAACCCCTGCATACCTCGCGCCAAAAGAGATGCAGGAGCTGGTTGATTGGACATACGAAGCGCTCGAGAAAAATCGCTTCCATCCGCTGCTCATCATTGCCAACTTCATTGTTGAGTTTCTGAAAATCCACCCATTTGAAGATGGCAATGGGCGTCTTTCGCGCGTCCTGACGAATTTACTCTTGCTCCGATCCGGCTATCAATTCGTACAGTGTGTCTCACATGAACAGCTCGTCGAAAAGCGGAAGGACGAATACTATATCGCGCTGCGCAAATCGCAAGAGACATTCAATACTGAAAAAGATACAGTCTCTCCGTGGCTGAACTTCTTTCTCGCAGTTGTAAAAGAACAAGCTGAAAAAGCGTTGATCTATCTTGAAGAAGAAAAGGTCGAGGACACACTCTCGCCGAAACAGTATGAAGTGTGGAAATACATCGCCGGTGTCGGCGAAGCAAGCCCGGGCGACATCGTCAAAGCAACAAACGTCGGTATGCCAACTGTTCGACAAGCACTGGACAGATTTCTTGCACTTGGAAAAGTGAGACGCTTAGGTCGAGGCCGAGGAACGCGATACGTAAAGCTTTAAAATAAGAAAGCGAGGCGCGGCCTCGCTTTTGCTCTCTAGAGTAGGCGTCGGATTGGATTCATGCACATAGGAGAAAGGGCGGAATGTTCCTGATCGATGGCATGGAGCGCGATGGCAATGTCATCGTTCCCCGTGATTGTGACCACGCCCTTCACGCAACACCGCCTGCACATCCACGCCACGCTCTCGTCTTCTTCGCTCTTTCTGTCTTGGCTTGAAACTCCTACCAACTCTCGAACCAATTTCATCTTCCCTCCTTAGAAAGGAAACGCTCTTTGAAGAAATTGGCATAAAGTCTGTTTCCCGTCAATGCGACGTAATTTTATACGACCCTAAACCCCAGCTGTTTGCCCCGTTTGGCAAGAGATTTTGGGGGGTTGACGAGATAAGCGTGACCCACCATGCGCAACATGGGGTAATCGTGCCAGGAATTGCCGTAAGCGAAGCTTTTGCTTAGATCGATCTGATATTTTTTGGCAAGATCCAAAAGCAAATCTCTCTTCATTTCGTCTTTTAAAATATGGCCGCTTATCTCACCAGTAAACTTACCGTCTAAAAGTACCACCCCCGTTCCGAAACCTTTCATTTTTAAAAAGCGGGCCACTGGTAAAGCTATGACATCCGGCTCCTCCGTAATCAAGAAAAGCAGATTGCCTTGCGCTCTATGCAACTCGAGCAACTCCAACATCTCTAGATTAAATATCTGCCTTCTTTTTTTACGCAGAAATAGCTGGAAATGGCCCATCAAAGATTGATAGTCGATACCTTTAAGCAAGCGAATGGCTGATAAATAAAAAAATCCGTGTCTTAAGATCAATCTGTTAACGCCCAGACCAAAGACTTTCTTGAGATTATCTAAACTAAGATGGTGATTAAGATACTCGAGCAAAATAAGCGGGTAAATATTTTTTTTAGTAAGCGTGCCGTCCAGATCAAAAAAGGCGGCTCTTCTGCCCTCTGGATAGTGGGGGATCGATTTCTGGTCAAAATAGCTCTTGGGCAAATGCTGTTTGATTTTTTTCTCAAGATAAAGCGCGTCCTTGGCAAAATCTTTGGAAATTTTCCACAATTTGACCGGCTTCCCGATAAAAACCTCGACATTGGAAAGGGTCAACAAGAGAGTGCCGGCAGGAAAAAGAGTGTCCACCCCTTTTAAGGTGATAGGCACGACCGGGGTTTTAGACTTGAGGCAGATTTTCGAAATACCCATATGGAAGGGGAGCAATCTCTTCTTGAACTCTCTGCGACCCTCTGGAAAGATGAGGATGGAATGGCCCTTTTGCAAAATATCCACCCCCTTATCCACGCAATCCTGATGCAAGATAATATTTTTATACCGCAACTCCTCAAAAAGATCGCGGCCAATCCCCAGAAACCCCATTCTTTTAAACCAGATAGAAAGAAAAACGGGAAAAATCTGGTAAGGAGCGGTGATAGCCACAAAAGGAGTCTTGGTGACATAAAGCACCAACAGTCCGTCCAAAAAACTTTCATGATTGGCGCAAAAAATAACCGGCTCTTTTGTCAGATTCTCCCTGCCTTTCACTTTTATTTTGATAAAAGTGGACCAGAAAAGAAAACCTAACGCCTTAATAGCTAAGTTTTGCCACTCTTCGTGTCTTTTTTTCCCGCTTAAAAGACCGTAAACATAAAAGATAAGCGATGTCAGAATGAAGACAGTCCAAAAATATAGGCTATAAAACAATCTCATGCGAAAAACCAACTAAAGTAAAGGCTTTTTGCTCCCCCAGACCTTTCAAAAAAATGTTTTTCTCCTCGCATGTGATTTTCAGTTTCATCAATTCGATAATGTTGGGTCCAAGCAAGATCTCGTTTGGTTCGGCATGCTCACCAAGCCGGAAAGCAAAATTGACGGTTTCGCCTAGGAAATCCCACACTCTGTCGCCCGATGGACCAATCTCGCCGGCCACAAAATCTCCATACTCGATGCCAATCCTGACCTTCCAGCCCATCTCGTTCACCAACTGCAATATTTTTTGGGAAGCTTCGATGCTCTTTTCGGCTAAATCAACATAATTTTCATTTTCTCGATACCCCCCGAACACTGCCATTATAGCATCCCCCAGATATTTATATACCCAGCCGCCGCGCGATTTGACGCAAGCGTTCGATAAATCAAAAAAACGATTCAGATCTTTGAAAAGAAGCGCGAAATCTTCGGCTGAATGCACCCTTTTGCTGAAACCAACCAGATCTGCGAACAATACAATGCCCCAATTGCGCTTGGGTTCGAGTTTGTGGGTTGTCATGGCGTGCA
>CAYJVD010000052.1:0-4383 GCA_964373585.1 uncultured Candidatus Saccharibacteria bacterium | reverse complement strand
CGTCACATAGTTCTCGACGATCGGTTTGATATCTTCGTAGGTAAGCTGATGGGTCATTTCCATGTATCTTTCCATCAGCTCGGCCCGCAGATTCTGGTCTTCCGCGAGCGAAAGTACTTTCAACCAGTTGTAAGCCCGCGGTGTCATGATGTACACCTCGGGATTGAACCCCCGTTCTTCTAGCTCCTCCCGCGTCATGGGTTTGTCTGACCCGTAAGCGGGTACGAGATCCCGCCTGCCCGCGGGAGCACAGCTATCTGTGCGAATCATACCGTTCCTCCTTATGTTGCTATCTTATGGTATTTAAGCAATTTTTGATCTTCTTGTCAAGCTGTGCTAAACTCTAGGCTCAAATGGCTCAAAATATAAGGATTATAGGGGCGAGAACTCACAACCTAAAAAATATCAGCCTTGAGTTGCCGCGCAATAAAATGATTGTTTTTACCGGTATTTCAGGATCCGGAAAATCTTCACTGGCCTTCGACACCATCTTCGCGGAAGGCCAAAGGCGCTATGTGGAATCTCTTTCATCCTACGCTCGGCAATTCTTACGCAAGCTGTCTAAACCGGATGTGGACGAGATCGAAGGGTTATCGCCGGCTATTTCCATAGATCAACACGCGCGGTCAGGCAACCCGCGTTCCACCGTGGCCACCATTACTGAAATTTACGATTATTTGAGAGTTCTTTTTGCTCGCATCGGCAAACCCCACTGTTTAGTCTGCCGAGAGAAAATAGAAAAACTTTCTGTTGACGAAATTGTCAATCTGGTTACTCACAAACTAAAAGGCAAACTAAGAATTTTAGCTCCCCTTATAAGAGGACGCAAAGGAGAATATTATCAGCTTCTTTATGATCTGCTCGGTAAGGGGTATCAGGAGGTAGAGATTGACGGGAAAATGTATAAATTGCGCGAACGGATCGTGCTTGATAAAAATCGCCACCACGAAATAAATGTCTTAATCGATGAAGCAGACAGTCAAGACCGGATAGATGAGGCAGTTTCTAAGGCCCTCGAGGAAAGTGGCGGATTGGTAAAAATTAACGACTCTCTTTTTTCCACTAGCTTTACCTGCCCAAAGGACGGCTTTTCATTCATGGAGATTGAGCCGCGTTTGTTCTCTTTTAACTCGCCATACGGAGCGTGCGAGGCGTGTCATGGTCTCGGCACCAAATATTTTATGGGGGAAGAAAAGTGCGAGGAGTGTCAGGGCAAACGACTGCGCAAAGAATCCTTGCATGTTTTTATAGGCTCCAAAAATATTGTGGATATCTCAAACCTAACTATCAAGGAAGCCGCTCATTTTTTTTCCAATTTAAGGATGCCCCAGAGGGATAATAATATCTCGGCCCTGATTCTCAAAGAAATAGAAGCGAGATTAAAATTCATGCTGGATGTCGGCCTTGACTATCTGGCGCTCGATCGCAAGGCGGGGACATTATCGGGCGGGGAGAGCCAGCGTATTCGTCTGGCGTCCCAACTGGGATCGTCTTTGGTGGGAGCGCTCTATGTTCTCGACGAACCAACCATCGGACTTCACCCGAAAGACACCGAAAAACTTCTTCAAACCTTGCATACCCTGAGAGATCTTGGCAACACCATTATCGTGGTGGAACACGATGAGGACACTATTTTAGCTTCAGATTATCTAGTAGATATAGGCAAAGGAGCTGGCGTTCACGGAGGAGCTGTCATGGCTGCTGGAGATGTCGATAAATTAGTTGATTCTAAAATCAAGAAGAGCGACTCTCTGACTTTAAATTACTTAAACGGTCACAGCGCGATTGTCTCGCCCCAAAAACGCAGATCAAAAGAAAAAGGAACGCTTAAGATACGGGGCGCCAACATCTTTAATATAAAAAATCTAAATCTAGATATTCCCCTTGGCCGTCTGATAGCCCTGACAGGCGTTTCCGGTTCCGGAAAATCCACGCTCATGCACGAGATCATCCATAAAAACCTCCAGTCGCGGGAGCTGGCAAATTGCAAGCATTTCTTAGGCAAAGAATATCTAAGCAGGTCGTTTTTGATAGATCAGTCGCCCATTGGCCGCACCCCTCGTTCCAATCCCGCCACTTATTCCGGCGCTTTTACTCATATACGGGACCTGTTTAGCTCGACCGCAGACGCCCGTCTTAAAGGTTATCGCCCGGGGCGCTTCTCTTTCAATGTGCCCGGCGGACGGTGCGAGACATGCGAGGGCAATGGCTCGATGGCGGTTGAGATGCATTTTCTTCCCACAGTCTATGTGACATGCGATGTTTGCAGAGGCAAACGCTTTGCCAAAGAAACGCTTGAAATAAAATATAAGAAAAAAAATATATACGATATACTTTGTCTTACCATTGAAGAAGGGCTGAAATTTTTCAGCGATATTCCGGCCATCGCCGACCGCCTGAAGACATTAGAAGATGTCGGCCTTGGCTATTTAAAGCTAGGCCAATCCGCTACCACGCTCTCGGGCGGGGAATCCCAGCGCGTAAAGATAGCCAGCGAGCTTTACAGACCCTTCGCCGAAAAAACATTTTATCTTTTGGATGAGCCGTCGATCGGCTTACATTATGAAGATATTAAAAAATTGCTGGAAGTGTTAAACAAACTAGTGGATCAAGGCAACTCTGTCATGGTCATCGAGCACAACATGGATATCATAAAGTCAGCGGATTATGTCATAGACATCGGTCCAGACGGCGGTGAAGCTGGCGGAAAGATTGTAGCGGCGGGCGCTCCAGAAGAGGTCGCCGAAGATAGAAATTCTCACACGGCGAAATATTTAAAACGCGTATTCACAAATGAAAAAAAGAGCCATTCTAAAATACAAACTGCCAAATAGCCCCGGAGTTTATCAGTTTAAAAAAGGCAAGGCGGTTCTTTATATCGGCAAAGCCAGTCAGCTAAAAGCCAGGATCTTAAGCTATTTTAGCAAGGAGTTATTGGAAAGAAGGGGACTTCGTTTGGTGGAGATGGTCGCCGTTGCGAAAAGTCTTTCATATAAAGAAACTGGCTCAGTCTTAGAAGCGCTCATTTTGGAGGCCGCCCTTATAAAAAAATATCAGCCGTACTATAACTCTCGCGAAAAGGACGATAAGAGTTTTCTTTATGTCACTATCACTCGCGAGCAGTTTCCGAGGGTAATACTGACGAGGGGTAGCGGTGACTATGGACCGTTTACCGAACCTAGTTCCATAAGAGACGGATTGAAAATAATACGTAAAATATTTCCTTTTCGGGATAAATGCTCTCCCGGAGAAAAGGTTTGCTTTTATAATCAGATCGGCCTGTGCCCGGGAGTGTGTTCCGGCTCTATTTCTAAAAGGGAGTACGGACAGATTATTAGAAATATTAGACTGTTCTTTGCCGGTAAGAAACCCGCTTTGATACAAAAGCTCGAAAGAAAGATGCGTAAATGCGCCAAAAGTTTTCAATTTGAAGAGGCAGGCAAGCTAAGAGATCAGATTTTTTCTCTCAAACATATCAATGATGTGGCTCTAATCAAACGGGATATTCCGGAGATCCATTGCAGGATCGAGGCTTACGATATCTCGCATACAAGTGGTGAGGCCACGGTGGGAGTCATGACCGTGATTCTCGATGGGAAGCCGAGCAAGGGCGAGTACCGCATGTTTCGCGTGCGGGAGAAATCTAAGGGGGACGATATCAGGGCCTTGTCTGAACTGCTTTTTCGTCGCTTTCGCCACGCGGAATGGCCGGCGCCAGATCTGATAGTAGTGGATGGGGGCGAACCTCAAGTAAAGGCGGCGCTTGCCTACAAGGTACCGGTGGTGGGCGTGGTCAAAGATAAGAAGCACAGACCTGTTCGGCTTGTAGGCGCGCGCCGATTTGCGAGGCCGTATGCGCGAGCCGTTCTACTTGCAAATAGCGAGGCCCACAGATTCGCCATTGCTTATCACCGGAAAATAAGATAGGATATCAAAAATGCTTAAATTAAGATTACAAAGAGTAGGCAAGAAGCACGACCCATCTTTTAAGGTTGTTTTGACAGATTCCAGAAATGGTCCTCAGAGCGGTAAATTTTTAGAAGTGGTTGGCCATTACGACGCTCGCAGAGGCGACCCCGTGATTAACCTCTCGAGAGTAAAATATTGGATTGAAAAAGGAGCCCAGCCTTCAGCCACTTTGAGCCAGATCGTTGCGAAGCTAAACCCCGGAGCGGTAAAGGCTTAACCTCGAGGTGGACTTGACGAAGGTAGATATATATGCTAAATAGAAAATAGAGGCGACGTGGGAGGTTTTGTTTTTACGAGGACATTGGTGTCGCCTCAACCTTTGTTCTTTGTCGGGGAAAGGTTAAAACCTTTCCCCGAAGACGCTGTGATTCTTTGAGCGGGCCGAGCGTTGATCTGTTGTTACGAGTTTGAGGG
>CAYJVD010000051.1:0-4472 GCA_964373585.1 uncultured Candidatus Saccharibacteria bacterium | reverse complement strand
ACTAGGACCCGCGGACGCTGATTCGTAATTATACCACCAGACACCTCCCACCGCCTCGTTAGAAAGCGCGTATGTATAAAACTCGTTCAATCTCTGTTCTTGGGCATTCTCTGTGAAAGCAGGGGCGGCTCGAGGGCCAATACCGACCACTCTGCCTGCTTCCGTAATATAAATTTTCTTTTGACCATCGCCGTTTGCTTGCATAGTGGAAATAATTGAGGAGACCAATTGAAGCGAGCTGTCTCCTCCGCGGAGGTATGGATGAACCGCTATGCCGTCAAAATATTTCTTAGTGTCATCTGAATAGAAACTCTGTACAGGGCTCATATCGCTATGAAATCCAATCGTCCCTCCAGTGACAACCTTTAAATTGGCATCGATCGATTTTACTTTCTGATAAAAATCCTTCAGCATCTGCTTATAAAAGGCGATTTTATCTCCAAGAGCCGTTGAACCATTAGTCGGAATGGGGGCGCCGCCTGCGCGGGAAGATGAATCCCATTCATTAAAGAGCTCAACTACTTTTACATACCCTCCCCAGACCTCTTTATTATGCTTGGCGAATTCACGTCCGAAATCTCCCACGTCTGAGACATTACGAAGTCCTGTCGCCTTTTGAGTGAGCGCTTGGTGCTCTAAGATTGGCGTTCCATGATTCTCGCAATATTGTGTATTGTGCGTGTGGGGAGGCCAATAAAGATCCGTAGTGTGGGGTTCTTCCGGACGGCGCCAGCCGGTATCCTCCCAACCAATAATGCATCCATATCCAGCCGTGCCCGCCCAGAGAGGAACGCCGTTTATAAGAGCCAAGATCTGGAGATCATATTTTTTTGCCAAATTCACAATTCGATCCGCCTCTGTCCATTCGAAAGCCCCCTTGCGCGAGCGCTCC
Organism: uncultured Candidatus Saccharibacteria bacterium; assembly: GCA_964373585.1. Lineage (GTDB taxonomy): Bacteria > Patescibacteriota > Minisyncoccia > Phycocordibacterales > JBBUBG01 > CAYJVD01. The sequence continues at coordinate 3,580 of CAYJVD010000051.1, read as the reverse complement.
ACGTCGCTCCATCCGAGCTGAACGCGAAGGCTCTTTACTCCGTTTTTCTTAAGTTCCGTAAACTTTTCGTCCGTGAATGGACCGGTAAAATTTACGCCAAATTTTGATGTTTTTATTACAATGGGAGGAGGAGGTTGGCTTGTGACTGTGGCCGGCGTGGCGGGCTGGAAGATGGCCAAGGGCTTGGGGAGAGGAGCTTTAATGGTCAGATTAAATGATCCGCTTACGCCATCCTTTGAAGCCGTTACCCTAACCTGACCCCCAAAGAGCGTGGTTACCCTGCCCGTGCCATCGACCGCGGCCACGCTGGCTGGATCGGAACTCCATGTAAATAGTTGCGGATTGCGTTCGGAGCTTCCGTCGCTAAACGCGGCCTCCACTGTCGTTACCACTACCTCACCCGCCTCGACTTCCGTCTTGCTTGGAGAAACTGTTATGGATCTAGCTTGGGGAACATTGACTGTAACTTGGACCGAAAAACTTTTACCTTCGGCGCTCACTGTCACCAACGCGCTTCCCGGTCTTATAGCGCTAATCTTTCCAGCCTCCACGCTTACTACCGAAGAATCGGAAGATTGCCAACTGAATCTGCTCGCGCTCTCGACTGTGGTTCCATCCGAAAGCCTGGCCTCGGCTCGCAAATTTTTAGACTGGCCTCGCTCAAGCGAAAACGCGTTGCCATCAAGCACGCTGACTGAAACCACCACTATGGGAGGAGGTGGCGGTGGCGCGACCACAAGCAAGACAGCTTCGGCCCGCGCTCCTCCCGCGCTCGCGCTTATCTTAGCGCTACCGGCTTGCCGGCTCGAGACATTGCCGCTCGCGTCTACCAAAGCCACGAGAGGCGCGCTCGATTCCCAAGTAAAGCGGGCCGGATTCGATTCTTTGCTGCCATCCGAAAAGAGAGCTTCTGCTAAAATATTTTTGGAGTCACCTTTGGTCAGAGTTAGAGACTGAGGAGTAAGCGTCACTTGGGTCACCCGAGGCGGCGGCACATTAAGAGAGAGCGTGAAGATTTTATCTCCCCGTCCGAGGATAATCGAAGCCAAACCCGGCTTGAGGGCTCTCACCATCCCTGCTTCCGTAACCGACGCAATATCTTGATTACGCGACTCCCATCTAAAATTGGTCGCGGTCCTGTCAGTGGTACCATCAGAAAAAACGGCTGATGGCGACAAAATCAGGCTCTTGCCGACATCGAGCGAAATGTTTCCGCCCTCCGCCACGCTGATAGCAAGCATCACTGGCGCTGGGGGAAGCGGAGGAGCTTTGACCTCGATTAAAATGCTCGCTTCCTTATTCTGCCTGCGCGCTCGCACTTCGGTACTGCCGGGGTTTACAGCCGATACATTTCCCGCGGCATCCACTCGAGCAATGCTTTGGGAGCTCGATTGCCACTCTACGCCAGCGCTCGAAACCTCTTTGGATCCATCTTCAAAACGCGCCTCGAGCGCCAGTTTGGCTTCCCCTCCGCTTTCGAGCGACAATTTGGCTCCCTGCAAAATGACAATGCCCGAAAGCGCGGGGGGACCAACCGTCACTCTGGCCCGAAACTGCTTATCACCGGCAGAGAGCACGATCTCGGCGACACCCACGCTTACTCCGCGCAATGTACCGCCCTGATCGATGGAAGCCAAACTAGGATCGCTTGACTCCCAACGCACATCCGTTCGCGAACCGTCTGACATGAGAGCCTCCGCTTTGAGAATCTTAGTCTCCCCGCGAGTAAGGAGAAGGGCATTGCCGTCCAGAATGCGCAAAGAAGTCAACTTAGGCGGTATTGGTGGCGGAGGTGGAGGCGGCGGGAGTGGAGGCGGGGGTGGCAGGGGTGGAGTCACGACAGTGACAGCAACTGGAGGGGTCACTACAGGAGGTGTCGTTACAACGGGAATGATGGGGGTAACCGCGGGTGGTGGTGGCGTGACAGTTGGCGGCGAGATTGTAGTCGCGAGCTGGAGCGCTTCCACGCGCGCTGGCACCTCGATTGATTTGCCGGCACGACTAATCTTGACCTTGGTCTCCCCGATCTCTTTGGCGATCAATTTGCCGGTAGCGTCCACATCGGCCACTTTGGTATCAGACGATGTCCAAGTGAAAGCGCTCGAATCGTTGTCCCGTCTGCCATCTTCCAAGATAGCCTCGGCGCGCAGGAGACGGGATTCTCCTTGTTTCAACACTATCACCCTCTCCGCCAGAACAATATCGCTTATTCTTGGTTCGGTGACAGTCACGGTCACAAAAAAAGCTTTGCTTTCGCGAGTGACCGAAATGGTGGCGCTACCGGGAGCCACAGCTGTTATGTTCCCCTCCTCATCCACTCGAGCGACACTCGTTTGATTAGACTCAAAGCGAAATTTCCTTGGCTCGATATTGCCTGACCCATCGGAAAGAGTGGCCACCGGAGAGATTTTCTGACTCCGGCCGGAAAAAATGGCCAAAGAGTTCCCTTCTCTCACTTGTATGGCGTCCACCCGGATGTCCACCGGAATAATGCGGGAAACAGTATTATTGGCAACCACCGTATTATTATTAGGAACTGGGTCCGTAAGCTGTTTGGAGCCTGTGACACTTAAATTTACAATCTGAGCCTTGTTGTCTTTGCTCACCAAGAAAGCCACCTCTCCCTTGCCGTTAATGGTGATCACCCCGTTCTCGCTGATGGAAGCCACGCTCGGATTATCGGTCTTCCATGTGAAAGCGAACGGATCGTTTACGCTCGTGCCGTCAGAAAATAAAGCCCGCGCGCTTAGAGACACGGTGCTTCCAATTTTTATAGATTTAAAAGGCAGAACTTCTACCTTGAGCGACGAAACAACCGGAAGCGGTTTGGGAGAAGATACGGTCAAAACTCGTGCGGCGGGTTTGATGGACGCTTTGCTTGGCGCCGGCTTACCTTTTGACGAAGTAATCACCGGTTTTTTGTTTTGAGTTTTCAGATGGGTAGCGCGCGCGTCAGGAATAAATAAAAAAAGAAAGATTAAGCTTCCCACTAAAAACCCTTTCATGCCAAATTTCACTGATTTCATCACCTTTATATTAATGATAACCCCAAAACAGAACATGTAAAAGCGCACTTATGCACAGTGACTATCTTGACCGGCATGCAACCATCGTATATACTTCGGTCGTATGAAAACTCTCGTAAGCGTCAAAATCGATACTGATATTAAAAACAAAGCCAAGAAAGTGGCTCAAGAGCTGGGACTCTCCTTAAGTACGCTTGTGAACGCCCAACTTCGAGATTTGGTCCGCACCCGATCTGTCTCATTCTCTGCCGCTCCCCGTATGACTCCCTATCTTGAAGAAGTCACGCGACAGGCGGAAGAGGATTACCATAAGGGAATCAACGTCTCTCGACCCCTCAAAACAGTGGGCGAAATTTCCGACTACCTTGATTCCTTATGATCGTTCAATTTCATCGTTCTTTTGATAAAAAATACGGGAAACTTCGAGAAGGTGAAAGGAGGCGGTCCAAAGAACGAATCCTTATGTTTCAAGAAAACCCCTTTCAACCTATCCTTAACACTCATCCTTTGCGCGGAAAATATAGAGGTCGATTCAGCATCAATGTAGGCGGTGA
>CAYJVD010000050.1:0-4478 GCA_964373585.1 uncultured Candidatus Saccharibacteria bacterium | reverse complement strand
CCGCCAAACTTGTCCAAACCGTACAGTTGAAAGAGTTTTGGATGTGTGTGCTATAATCTAAAACATGGAGAGTCGGGTTTTATTTGAGATTGACGCGGGCGGCGTGGGCGGGGCTATTTTTACTTTAGCGAGAGACGGCCGGCCAAAGATTTTATTTACCGAGAGGAAGTCGTCCGGTCTCGAGAAAAAATTTGATACCGATCATCTGCTTTCCTCTATGAAAAGAGGATTGGAGCAGGTGGCCGCCTCTTTGCTTGGGAAGCTTCCCGGCAAGGCTGAAAAAATCTACTGTCTTCTTTCGTCGCCTTTTCTCGCCTCCCAGAATTTGTCTCTGCGGCTTGAATACAGGGAGCCGGTTTTAATCACCAAGGAGCTGCTTAATTTCCTAGTGCAAAAAGAGATTGAGGATTTTGAAAGTCAGCATCTCGCGGGAGATGGGGATACGCAAAAAACGGCTCACGACATGGTGGAGAAAAAGATCCAGATGGTCAAATTAAACGGCTATGCCTCGAGCGAGCCGTTTGGCAAGAAAGCCAAGCGCCTCGAAGCGCATACTTTCGTGAGCATCATGCCGAGCTTGCTTAGGGCCGAGATCAGTGAGTTTTTAGGACCGCGCTTTCAGTTTGACGGACAAAAGATTGAATTCCACTCTTTTTTGTTTTGCTTGTTTAATCTTGTTCGTGATATTATACAAAAGGATAATTTTATTTTAACGAGGCTGGGAGAAGAAGTGACCGATCTTGGTCTGGTTAAGGAGAGCGTTTTGCTCGACGTCATTTCGTATCCATATGGCGTGAACACGCTCTTGCGTCAAGCGGCCCAAGCTCTCGGCACCTTGCCTGAGGAGATAGCGGCGCATTTGGGGCGAGCTGGTCAAGAGGGGATGGATAGTAACGCCAAACTTAAAGTGGCCAAGGAGGTGGACGCGGCTGTCGCCCACTGGCAGGGGCTTTTCCAATCAAGCGCTCAAGGATTTCTGGAAGAAAGTTTTCTTCCAAACCAGTGCTTGTTATCGGGCAGTCAAGAAGCTTCTCGGCATATCCAAAATAGTTTGGAAAAGCAAGGGTATCGAGTGAAGGCGTTCTCTGATATTTTGCGGGTGCCGCTTGAAGTTTACGAGCGAGGGGTGAAAGAGGACCACAATTTATCCCAAGCGGTCATTTTTGTGAGTAAAATAGATGAATAGAAAAATTATACAAGATATCATTATAAATAAGACAAGCCGTTTCGAACCTAGATACGAGGAGGCTAATCTTAACGATGGGGGAGAAGGCGAGCCGGCTTCTTCATCACCGAGAAATAAAATCCTTGGTCTGGCTTTTCTCCTAGGCCTAGGCGGCCTATTTTGGGTAGGGTCGGCTTATACCCAAGTCAATTTGAAGATTACACCGAGGAGCGAGATTGTCAGATTAGATGACACTTTCAGCGCGGCTAAGAACGCCGGCGCCTCGGGTATTCGATACGAAATTATGAAAATCGAGGAAGAGGCGGCTCTCGAGGTGGCTTCCGCCGGAATAAAAAAAGTGGACAAAAAGGCTTCGGGCAGGATCATTATCTATAATAATTTTGGGTCCCAAGCGCAAAGATTTATCGCTGGCACCCGTTTTCAAGCTAAGGATGGAAAAATTTATAAAATTGAAAACGCCGTTACCGTACCGGGATATGGCTCCACCGAGGCGAAAGTCATAGCGGCCGAATCCGGAGCGGAATACAACATCGGCCTGACTGATTTCACTATTCCCGGTCTTAAAGGTAGCCCTCGCTATGATAAATTTTACGCCCGATCTAAGACGGCCATGACAGGCGGTCTCAAGGGGGAGATTAAGGTTGCCAAAGAAAGCGACATGGAGGAGGCGCGCAAGAAGTTAGAGCTTCTGCTTAAGGAGAAAGTGGCTCTAAGCGCCAAATCAAAATTGCCGGAAGGTTTTATTTTCTATGCGGATGGTCAGTATTTTGATTTCGCGGAAGTTGAGGGGAGCGGATCCGGGGCCACAAGCACGCTTGAGGTTAAGGCTCGGGCTAAGTTAGATACCATCATATTAGACAAAAAAGATCTGGCTTTCGCCATCGGCAAGCGCAGAATCAGCGGTTTTTCCGGCGAGGAGGTGGAAGTTCGGGGGGTAGATGGCTTGGCGTTTAATCTACTCAATAAAGATAAATTTGATTCAGAAAAGGATACGCAGATTACCTTTCGCTTGAAGGGTGAAGCCAAATTAGTCTGGGGGTTCGACCATTCTCTCTTGACCAGAAAACTGGTTAGTCTGCCGAAGAAAGATTATCAGGCCGCTTTGGGTGATTTTCCTTCCATTGATCGGGCTGAAGCCGTTTTTAGGCCGTTTTGGGCGCGCACTTTCCCGTCTACCCCGAAGCGCATCAAAGTGGAATTGCTTGACTTGCCGTGAGTTTCTCTGCTAATATGTTGCGACCCTCTATATGAATGTTGATAAGCCTGTTTTGGGGACGGTTTTAGAAGCTTTGCCAATTATGATGTTTAAGGTGGCTTTATATGGAGCCACGACCGGTGAAGCAAACCCAAAGGAGATTTTAGTTTATTTGTCAGGCAAGATGCGCATTCATAAGATCAAAGTGCTGATTGGGGATCGCGTAGAGCTTATACTCGATCAGTATGGGGAAAGGGGGCGAATAATAAAGAGGCTTTAGATAAAGATGAAAGTACGATCGTCCATCAAACCGATCTGTTCCAAATGTTCCTTCGTCAGGCGAAAGGGCAAACTTTTCGTAACTTGCGAAAAACCTAAGCATAAGCAAAGACAAGGCTAATGAGAGTATCAGGCATCAACATTCCCGATAATAAGAGGCTGGGGATCGGTCTGACCGCCCTATATGGAGTGGGCAGGGCCAGAGCCGCATCTATTTTGAAAGAGGCCGGAGTGGATCTTTCCAAGAGACCTCCGGAGATTGTTCAGGAAGAAGAGAATAAAATCAGAAAAATCATAGAGGGGTTGAAAATCGAAGGCGAGTTGAAGCGGGAGGTCGGTTCAAATATCAAACGCCTCAAAGATATCAAATGTTACAGGGGCACGCGTCATTTGAAGACATTACCAGTCAGGGGTCAGCGCACCAAGACCAATTCTCGCACGCGCAGAGGCAATGTCAGAAAAACTATGGGTTCCGGTAAGAAGAAAGTTGAAAAGAAATAGTTTAATATCAGATGGGAAAAAAAAGAATTATAACTAAAACGGAGGTTGTCGGAGGAGCGGATGATGCTAGATCCAAGACCGTATCCACCCCCGCTCCCGCCAAAAGCCGATTATCCCGCGGTATTTTGAATATTCGTTCTACTTATAACAACACAAAACTGCTTTTGGCTGATCCATACGGCAACGCGCTTATGGTCGGTTCCAGCGGCTCCCTTGGTTTTAAAGGAGCTAAAAAGGGTACCCCCTTCGCCGCCGCCAAGGTGGCCGAAACATTGGCGGCCAAGGCCATTGAGATGGGCATTAGCGAAGTGGAAGTGGTGGTGAAAGGGGTAGGTTCTGGACGGGAGTCGGCCATCCGGGCTTTTGCTAATCAAGGCATCTCAATCACATCTATCAAGGATGCCACGCCCGTTCCCCACAACGGTCCCCGGCCTAAGAAACCGAGGAGAGTTTAATTATGATTAGAGCGCCAAGATACAAAGTATGCCGACAGTTGGGAGAGAGGATTTTTCCGCAATGCCAAACTCCGAAATTTTCAGCTAAGATTCAAAAGAAGACTGCCGCCGGTGGCAAGGGCGGCAAGAGATTTGGCGGCAAATCTGATTTTGGCGCCCAGCTTCTCGAGAAACAGAGAATGCGCCTAACCTACGGATTGAACGAACGTCAATTTTCTAATCTTGTGAAAAAAGCGCGTGAAGAAGGAGTGAACGCTACCACCAGGCTTTATCAAATGCTTGAGTCTCGGCTTGATAATGTCCTTTTTCGCATGGGCCTAGCTACGAGCCGGGCGGCCGGCCGTCAGATGGTCTCGCATGGGCATATCTTCGTGAACGGCAAAAGATTGAACATCCCATCTTATCAAATCAAGCCTGGTGATCTTGTTTCAATACGCAAAGAGAGCGTGTCCAAGCCGCTTTTTACTAATCTGGGAGAAGTGTTTAAGGAGTATCAACCTCCTGATTGGTTGAAATTAGACAAGAACAAGTTCAGCGCGGAGGTGATGGAATCTCCAATTCTTGATTCCACTCTTAATCCGAGATTATCCTCTATTCTTGAGTTTTATAGCCGTTAATAGTATATTAAACATATATGGTCACACACAATATTATCTTACCTTCTAAGCCCAGAATTGTCTCTGAAAAAGATTTCAAGGGGGTGTACGAGATTGATGGTCTTTATCCGGGGTATGGACATACCTTGGGCAACTCTTTGCGCCGTATCATCTTGTCGTCACTGCCCGGCGCGGCCATTACTTCCATAAAGATTGACGGCGTGAGCCACGAGTTCTCCACATTGCCGGGGCTTAAGGAAGACATC
>CAYJVD010000049.1:0-4495 GCA_964373585.1 uncultured Candidatus Saccharibacteria bacterium | reverse complement strand
CATCTTTGGTGGCTTACGGAGAGTCGGCTGCTTATTCGTTTCTTGCTGGTAATCCCGATCCGGGGAACGTCAACAAAGTCAGCTTGATAAATCTCAAGCCTGCCACCCGCTATCATTTTCAAGTCATCGCTATAGACGCTTCCGGTAACAAAACACTCTCATCCGATGCCACTTTTACCACTCTAGCGGCGGCGGGAGCGACAGCTGCTCTCACCACTACAGTTTCAAGCGACCTGGAAAAAGAGCGACTCCTTCAAGAACAAAAAATCAAAGAGCTGGAGACCAAGCTCTCCACTCTTTCTGGCGAGGCCAAGGCGGCCACTCAAAAAGAGCTCGATGGATTGATCAGCGCTTTGAATAGGACAAATCAAGAGCTTGTCAAAACCCAGTCTCAACTCAAGGAAAAGGAGGCCAAGCTCAAAGAACAGGAGGAGCGCCTTAAATCATTGCCTGAATTAAATAGTGAGGAAAAGAGCATTCTTAACGCATTTATGTCAGCCTTGAAAAATCTTTCACCTTCCTCGGTGCGTAAGATATTAGTGAACGCCATTGCCAACTTTCCCGAAAATGTGGTCCAGAGCATATTCAAAACCGCTTCCAAAATAGTCTCCGCTCCTCCTTCCATTTCCGGCGAGGCGCCGGAGATAGAGATAAATACAGTCAAGGCTAAGATTAGCTGGTTGACTGACAAACCAGCCTCCAGTCTGGTAGCTTTCGCCAAGACAGGCGACTATGCCAAAGGAAGTTCCGAACCTTACTCTCAAGTGGTGGGCAATGCCGAAGAAGAGGTCACATCTCATCTAGTAGAGATTAAAGGGCTCGAACCTAATACCGAATATCATTATCAGATCCGCTCTAAATCAGCTCTGGGAGGGAGTGTCGCTTCGGAAGACGCCACATTCAAGACCCTATCGTTGCTACCCCAGATTACGGATATCAAGGTGAAAGGGGTTGGAGAACATGAAGCCACCATAAGTTTCAAGACTAATGTGCCGACCGACACCACGATCGAGTTTGTCAATTTAAGCGACGACAAGTCGCGCACTCAAGGCGAGACTGATTTGCAAGCTGACCATGAGATTGATTTGAAAGATCTCGACCCAAAGACTCGTTATCGAGCTAGAATCAAGGTGAAAGACGAGAGTGGTCAGGAAGCGTACTCTTCATCTTTTAACTTCTCCACTTCATCCGATGTCAACGCGCCGACAATCTCCAAGGTCACATCCGAATCCACTCTCTATCCCGGTAAACAGAGCAAAATCCAGACCATCATCTCTTGGGAGACCAACGAGCCGGCCACCAGCCAAGTATTTTTCCAAGAGGGCGTGGCCAACAGCTCCAAACCGCTTTCTTTGAATGAAGACGCCAATCTAGTTAATCGTCATGTGGTGGTGGTCACGAAATTCAAGCCGGCCACTGTCTATCGATTCTGGGTGGAGTCTCAAGATCTGGCCGCTAATCGCGCGCGTTCCAAAGATTTTACCATCCTTACGCCGCAGGAGAAAGAGACGGTGGTCGAGATTATTTTCAAGAACTTTGAGGACACTTTCCAGTGGACTAAAAAGTTGAAAATCTGATGAGAGAGCCAATTCTTAAAACCGAAAACCTTAAAGTCATTTACGGCCTCGGGCAAGCTCACGAGACGCGGGCGCTTGACGGAGTGAATGTCGAAATATATCCGGAAGAGTATGTTATCTTATTTGGCCCGTCCGGATCTGGAAAATCAACCTTGCTCTATTCTCTTTTAGGTATCGAGAAACCCACATCCGGCAAGATCTATCTTAGGGGCAAAGACATCTCGCAGTTTGAGCAAGGCGACTTGATAGACGCGCGCCAGTCCGCCATGGGTATCATCTTTCAGGCCTATCATTTGATCTCATCCCTCTCGGTTTTTGATAATGTGGTGTTGCCCCAGATTTTCATGGGAAAGGATAAAAACGCGCGCGAGAAAAAAGCCAGGGATCTTCTCGCGCGGTTTAACATAGCCGATCAGGCCTCTAAAACGCCCACCAACCTTTCGGGCGGCCAGCAACAGAGAGCCGCCATCTGCCGCGCTCTTATCAACGATCCGCTCATTTTGATGGCTGATGAACCGGTGGGCAACCTTGATTCCAAGTCAGCCGAGAGCGTTATGCAGACGCTTAAAGACATAAATGAAAAGGACAAGAAGACCGTTATCTTGGTAACGCACGATGTCAATCTGCTCAAGTATGCCGATAGGATATATTATCTGCGAGACGGCAAGGTGGAAAAAATGACTGAGGGCGAGACCGGGAAGATCGTTAAGCCGTCTCTGGAGGGTAAAGAAAGGTTTAATGCGAGCGCTTTGGCCATGCATCTTGCTCTCGATATTTCCATTGAACAGATGAAAAGGTTTGAATTCTCGATTGAGCGGTTTGTCAGCGGTAATTTAAGCCAGGATCAATTCTACGCGTGGCTCGATAAGCCTATCAAGGACGGCGGCGTGGGTCTTTATCAATCCAAGGCCAAAGATTACACCCTAAAGATCAAGGAGATATTGGAGGTTGTTTCTAGTCTGGGGAAGGGAGGGGACTCTTTTCATAAATTAAGCAGCTACTTGTTCGGGGATCTCCAAGCTCCGCTTGAGGCAAGCCGCATGGAAAGATTGAAAAAATTGGTGAATGAAAGAGCAGCCGGCAAGATCGACCCGAACCAATTTAAGGAGAGAGTAGACGCTCCTTTTACAGACGGAGGGGTGGGTCTCGATATTCGTCAGGTCGAGAAAATTTCAGACCGGTTAGAAATAGTTATCAATTTGCGTAACTCCTAATCTATGCTTTTTTCAGATATTTTAAGACTTTCCACGCGCGTTTTCAGAAACCGGCCTTCTCGCACATGGCTGACCATCCTCGGCATGGGCGTGGGCATGGGGGCGGTGCTTTTTTTGGTTTCTTTAGGTTACGGTCTTCAGAGCGTTCTTTTGGAAAAGATTTCGGGAGATGAAGTGTTGCTTAGCCTATCCGTGGCCGGTCCGGCCAGTCAGGCTGTTAAGTTGGACGAGGAGAATCTGAAGATCATGGCCCAAAATCCTTTAGTCAAAAAAGTGGCGCCGCTTGCCAGTCTGCCAGCCCAACTCTCATTTGGCACGCTTACTGGCAATACATTAGTGCGGGCGGTGGACGCTGATTATTTTAGATTCGCGGGGGTTCGTCTAAAAGAGGGGGCGCTCTGGACGGATGAAAAGAGTAAGGTGCTGATTTCAGAAGCCATTTTGAAACTGTTCAATATAAGCAATGCCAAAGAGGCTATTGGCAAAAAAGTAAGTTTGACTCTATTTGTGTCCGTGACGGAAGGCGAGGCGGAGAATGTAAAAGTGGTGACTATCCCTGATGAATTTGAAATTGCCGGCGTGGCAGAAGAGAACCAAGCCAACTTTATCTACTTTCCGCTCGGGCTTTTGAAGGAGTATACTCCGGTCAGCGAATATGAGATGGCTAAAGTGCGGGTGAACAAGGGAGAGGATTTGGATTTTGTGCATGAAAGTCTTATCGAGAAGGGGTTTCAGGTGTCGGCTTTGTCAGACACACTGGACCAAGCCAATAAGATATTTAGAGTCATCCAGATTACTTTGGGACTTCTCGGAGCTATCGCTCTTATCGTCTCGGCCATAGGCATGGTGAACACTATGACCGTGACACTGCTTGAGCGCACGAATGAGATCGGCATCATGCAAGCCATCGGCGCGTCGCAGAGAGACATTAAGGCCATCTTTTTGGGAGAGGCCGCGCTCATGGGGATTTTAGGTGGAGTGATGGGTGTCTTGATAGGTGTAGGGGCGGGCGAGTTTGTGAATTGGGGGTTAAATCTTTTAGCCATTTCGCTTGGCGGCAAAGCTATCCGTCTTTTTGTTTATCCAATCTGGTTTGTGTTTACCATTGTTATTTTCTCCAGTTTGATCGGATTAATCACCGGTTTCTTCCCCGCCCGGCGCGCTGCCAAGCTCGATCCGCTTGCGGCCTTGCGGTACAAATGAGAAGTCGGTTTTCGAACAGCCGAATGTTCGAAGACCGACTTCGTGTATCAACCACCAATTCAAGGTCAGACTTTGAGTAGTTGAATCAACCGGTCAAGGCCGATCAGCCCCATCTGCCCCTCGTCTCGGCCTTCGAGGCTCACCATGCTTGCCGCGATTTCTTTGTCCCCGAGGACGGCGAGATAAGGGATTTTTGCCAGTTTGGCTTGCCTGATTTTTTTCCCTAAAGTTTCATTGTCGGCGAAAATTTCTGTGCGTATGAAATTTTCAGCCAGTTTACGAGCGATCGTTTGGGCGTAGGCGAGATGCTTTTCGCTGATGGGCAACAGGGCGATTTGAATGGGCGCGAGCCATACTGGAAAAGCGCCGGCGTAATGCTCGATAAGGAATCCGATGAAGCGCTCATGCGTGCCGAGGGGCGCGCGATGAATGACAAGCGGGGTTTTGGCCTCTCCATCTGAAGCTGTGTATGTCAAGCCGAATCTTTTGGGTATGGCGAAA
>CAYJVD010000048.1:0-4646 GCA_964373585.1 uncultured Candidatus Saccharibacteria bacterium | reverse complement strand
CTCAAGTCTTGTACTCGGGTCGCCATGCGATCGAGTATGTCAGTCCGTGACCGGCCTAAATAAGGCGGGAAGTCGGACCGGAACTGTATAGAGTTCCGAAGCGAAATCCCAGACCTTGGTCCGCGAGGAGCTTGGTTGAAGGGGGAAAGTAGTAATTTGTAGCTTGAATATCAGTTATGGCTCTAAGCGTCGGCGATCCTGCGAGTACATGGAGAAGCCGCTATATTAGAAAAGACGCATAGAGTATCGTGATATCGAGATGTGAATAAATGGTGTGCTTGGTTACCGTGGGAGATCTTTTGAAATCTCTCGATGTGTGCTAACATCGAGAGTATAATGAATGTAAATCCATTAAATGTCTCAAAAGAAGTCAGCAGAGCTCATATTACCGATCGGCGTCGCAATTTTGATATTGAGGCGCCGTATGGGAAGGAGCGAATTCAAAATGTGAAGCTTAATCCGCACTATGTTGTGGGGTTTATTGATGGAGAGGGATCATTTTCGATTAGTATTGGCAAACACAAAACACTTAAACGAGGTTTTGAGGTTCGACCAGAGTTTGAAATAGAACTTAGGAAGGATGATCAAGAAATTTTAAATCGAATTTTGATAACAATCGGGGTTGGGAGAATCTACGACTGCTCATATGAGCGGTATGGATGGTTTCCACATGCAAAGTATAAAATTACAAGCATCTGGGACCTTAAAGAATTTCTTTTCCCATTTCTCGATAAGTATCCGCTCCAAGCAAAAAAAGGAAAGTCGTATAAAATCTTTCGGGAGATAGTTCTGATGGTCTGCAATAAGTATCATTTGAGCGACGAGGGTTTTAATAAGATTGTTTCATTGCGCGATGAACTTCGCTCGTTAGGCAAAAAAGCAAAAACGCATTTTGGAAACCGCTAGGGTGCGGGAAAACCGCTTGCCCAGTGGTGTAGAGTATTGTAGTGGTAACATTACAAGACATCAAATACCGCCCGTCAATTCAGGGAAGCCGGGAATACACGAAGGCCGACTTTAGTCGGCCTAAGGTAAGCTTGGTGACAAGGATTAAGTCGTACAGGCATTCTGCCTGCGTTGCGACCCAAAGAGCGTAATCTCTTTGGAAAAAATTGGCTATATGCTGGAAACTCTGTGTATCTCATACTACTCATTATTATGCTAAAATTATAGTAATGAGTGATAATGTATTGAGTGCAGACAATCAGCAGGGAAGTTTACCGATTTACTATCGGTATAACCCCTCAGAGACTACACGCCGAACTCCGTTTTCATGGAATAGAGAAGAAATTCTTGCCTATCTCCATGGCGCAATGCATGACGCTTCTTTAAATAAGAAGAGGCGGGTGCAATTTGTGCAGAAATATCTGGAGTGGTTGGAAATGATACAAAATTTACTCGAGTTTATCAAGGTTAAATCTTGGATTTACAAAGAAGGCAAAGATCGAAATCTTTATGTACTTGAAACAACTTGTCCGGAATTACATTTTGATTTTGATCCATTGATTCTTAATTCTAGAAATGTAAAGATTGCCTATGTCCGCGGATTCTTTGATGCGGAGGGAGGCACCCCAAGAAATAATAAGAGATTTTATATTCAGTTAGTTCAAAAAGACTACAAGAAAATTGAATCTCTCAAAAAAATTCTTAGTGAACTTGGAATTTATAGTGGAACAATCCACAATCCAAGCAAAAAAATTGATCCAAATTACTGGAGGATATTTATTTCATCAAGAGGTTATTTTGATTTTGTATCAAAGATAGGTTCATACCACCCAATAAAGTCAAAGATATTTCAGGAATGGATGATGATATAGTCCATGCCTTATGGCGACATAGGGGGAAACATGAACAAGGCACGGGTAGCGGAAGCTGTTCGTGGAATTTTTCAAGGTGAAAAACGTTCTGAGGCCTTTTGGCTTCGGGACTTAAATGTCGATTTTCTGCGTCTCGATCGAGCGTGGAAAGGGTGATGATTCTGTAACCATTAAACACGAATCCCTTGGTCTCGAAGGTATCGGGATGGGCGGAACAAAAGAAAGAATATTATACAGAGGGGCGGCTTGTTAAACAGCCGTCTTTTTGTTATTTTTAGAAAGCAAATTCAGCGCGCGCGTAGCTCAGTTGGCAGAGCATTCCTCTGATAAGGGAAAGGTCCTTGGTTCGATCCCAAGCGCGCGCATAAATTTTTGCATGAATGTATTCATCTATTGTATTCTACATAAAATGCGCGATCGCTTAATTATTGTAGTATGGAAATGACCGTGTTATCGTTATGTTATCATAGGTGAGTTGTTTAGTTTTTGGTTTTAAGGATATAAAGATAGCAATTTGGAAGCTATTATATTTGTAAATTGATTATGTCGAGACATAAACCGATAAAATTTGAAACTTCTTTCGAGCCTACTCTCCGTAAACTGTTCTTAGGGAGTATGAAATCTAACGGTAGCTTAAAAACTGTTGGGAACGCTGTTTTAACAATTGCCGCTTTGGGTGGGGTAATTTCGCTCGGTATTTTAGCGCCTAATATGATTGGAGGTTTAGGCAAGCTATTTAATTCAGAAAGATCAATAAGCAGGAAGCGCTATCAGGAGATATGGCGCGCTTTTCACTACTTGCGCAAATCGCATCTCTTCGAGTTTGTGGAGGAAAAGGATGGATATGTCCTCTATCGTCCTAGTTTATTAGGAATGAAGAAAATTAGAAAGCTTGTTTACGATGAACTTGCATTATTAAAACCAAAAAGATGGGACCGCCTCTGGAGACTTGTTATATTTGATATACCTAAGAACCTTCACAAAATACGAGACGCATTAAGAAGAAAACTTAAAGAGATGGATTTTTATCAGTGTCAGAAAAGCGTCTGGATACATCCTTTACCATGTCTTGAAGAAATAGAATTTGTGAAGGAAGTTCTTGGACTAAAACCTTTCGTTAAGATTTTTCTAGTCAAGGAGATGACGGACGGCAAGTCCCTCTATCATTTCAAGGATTTACTTAAGGAAATATCATAACACTTAATTTGTAAATAAAAAATATAAACTACATAAAATAAGCGATCGCGTAAATTATATAGTGTGTTGTTTTTGAATGTCCTGATTTTTTGTGGGTTGTTTTGCAGTTTTGCAGGTTTTAGTTGGTTTAGGTATGCTAGTTGAGTGCTTGATTTTAGGGAATATTTTGCAGGGAAAAATATTATGGTCATGGGGCTTGGATTACTTGGTCGGGGGGTGAATGTTATAAAATTTCTAGTTGTATGTGGAGCAAACCTTCTTGTGACTGACCTAAAGTCGGCGGAAGGGCTTGGATCTTTAGTAAAAAAACTTTTTGGGATCAGTTTAGGAAGGCAGTGAAAGGCTTATGATTGATTTTAAAAAAATAAAAAGAGCGCATTTCATCGGGATTGGTGGCATAGGCGTCTCGGCCATAGCTCGCATGCTGCTCGAGCTGGGCGCCCAAGTGACCGGCTCGGATGCCAGTGGTTCAGAGATTACAGAAGAGCTATCAAGTCGTGGAGCCACGCTCTTTAGCGGCCACCGAGAGGAGAATCTTATGGCTGCTGGTTTCATCCCGGATCTCGTGGTTTTTACTATCGCTATAGCTTCCGATAATCCCGAGCTCGCGCTCGCGCGCTCGCTCCAGATCCCGTGCTTTAGCTATCCAGAAATCCTCGGCGAGCTCACTAAAAATTACTTTACCATCGCGGTTTCAGGTACTCACGGCAAGACCACTACCACGGCCATGGTCGCTAAAATTATGATAGACGCGGGGCTTGATCCGACTGTGATCGTGGGCAGTTTACTTCTTGAGGGCTTCTCGAAAGGTTCGGGGAAAGCAAGCAATTTTATCGCTGGCAAGAGTAAATATTTAGTGCTGGAGGCGTGTGAGTATCGTCGTTCGTTTTTAAATTTGCACCCAGACATTATTGTCATTACAAATATTGATAATGACCATCTGGATTATTATAAAGACCTGGAGGAGATAAAGGAGGCTTTTGGGGAGTTTGAACAGCGGCTTAAACCGAGCGGGAAAGTGGTAAAGTCTCTAAAGTCTTTGCAGTCTCTAAAGTTGAGGGTGCCGGGCAAGCACAATCAAGAGAACGCGAGCGCGGCGCTCGCGGTGGCAGAGATTTTAAAAATCCCGGAATCGACTGCAAGAGCCTCGCTTGAGAATTTTAGCGGCACCTGGCGCAGGTTCGAATATAAAGGCAAGACCCAGAATGGCGCTTTGGTTTACAACGACTACGCCCATCATCCGACCGAGATCAGAGCCACGTTGGCTGGCGCGCGCGAGCTGTATCCCAAAAACAAGATTATAGCCGTCTTCCAACCGCATCTTTATTCGCGCACTAAAATTTTACTGCAGGAGTTCGCCCAAAGCTTCAAAGAGGCGGAGGAAGTAATTGTGACTGACATCTATGCCGCGCGCGAAGCCTTGGATCCATCTATTCACGCGCTTGATTTGGTGCGCAATCTAAAGAGATATGGTGCTCACGGCCATTACATAAAGAATTTTGATCAAATTAAAATGTATCTCTCGGGGCATACTCAAACAGGGGATATTGTAATTACCATGGGGGCTGGGGATGTGCATAAAATCTGTAGTTGACAGTCAAATAAATTGGGTATTATGCTTTGACCCAGAGG
>CAYJVD010000047.1:0-4715 GCA_964373585.1 uncultured Candidatus Saccharibacteria bacterium | reverse complement strand
TAGTCACAAAAAGAATATAGGCTTTAGGGGGTGTGCGACCTGTATCTCTGGAAAAAACCTTGGAATCATTTTCAAATGTGATTTTGCCATCAACCAGCACCACTGTGCCTTGATTGCCTAAAGAACTATCGATGGATATTTCACTGCTATTGGCCTTGGCCACAAGACTACCTGTGATATAAAGTGGTCCCGAAACTTGAAGTTTACCATTGACCGTAACATTCCCATCAATTTTTTTTGGACCAAGTTGATTGGTATCCCCGTTATAATTTTGATTACCAGATAAAGTTCCGCCAGCCGTAGCCAAGCTTTTCCAATAATCAACATCAAAGAGTGGCATAGCCTGCGAGGGAACTCCTTGTAAGCGCGTACCTCCCACGCTTGGAGGATTGGATATAGTGCCAACGGCCGAAGCGCTACCTGTGATAACCGAACCGTTACTGCCTGTGATGCTTCCATTTGTAAAAACATTGCCTTCCACCTTAGAATCGGTCATCATTTCAAGACCATCGACACCTACTTGTACTCCATAACCAAAATCAGAACCCACCCCCTGAACGAGCGTGGCGCTCGTCTTTCTTATGGCATTGTTTACATTGGCAGTGCTTGAAATAGTTTTAGCGCCACCGCTTGTGCTGACAGAAATGGCCGTATTAAAGCCATCGAGAGTAAGGCTTGTCACATCCGACCAGCCTTTTTTAATTCGCAAACCTGCCTCTTCGGCTCCCGCTTCGGCTAAATAAAAACTTCTTGACGAATCAGAAAGATCGCGCGCGCGGCGCGCTTCTACCGTCACCCTGTTCACCCCGCTCGCGATCAGTATAAGTGAGATAGAGGTGAAAAAAATGACAGCCACTAAGACAGCTTGACCGCCCTTTCGAGAAACCCCAAGACCAAATGTCAAATGCCAAACGGTATCTTTGATTTTAAGTTTTTTAATTTGATTTGACATTTGAACTTTGGATTCTGAGCTTAATAAAAATCAGTAGCTGCCGCGCAAGAGCGCGCTGCCAAAAAAACGCTCGTTTTCCAGACCAAAAGAAAACGACACCAATTCAGATTTAACCGACGAGGTGGCATAAAAAGAAAGACTGCTTAGATTGAAACGGGTTTCGGTAAGGAGCGCTTCGTTCGCCCCGCCGTAGCTTTCTTTGAGCGCGCCCGCCGATCGGAAAAAGCGCGTCCCCGTGTCTAAAGTCAGGTTGTCGGCCGTGATGGCGCTCACGGATTTAGCCCGCCTGATCTCTCTTTCCATCCTCCCGATGGCGAAGGCCGCGTTATTGGTGACATCGCTTTTTACCTGGGCGGCGCTCAAAACACGCATTAGAGTAAGCAAACTGTTGGTCACCAAGACTGAAATCAATATAAACAAAGCCAGATATACGATCGTCTGCAACAATGAATAACCGCCTCTCCTTGTCATAATTTTACTAAATAAGTGGTCAACGATTTCGACCTAGGGCTGCCGTGGGATTGCCAAGAGACTGTCACCTCTATTTTTTTTATATCAGGATCGACTAAACCTCCGGTCGTAACTATGTTATGGCTTGTCGCATCGCGATTGACCGCCGACAAAATAAACTTGCGCGAAAAGATATCGTAAAGATTGCCGGCGCCGGCAGGGTAAGCGGACGCAGAGCGAAATACCCAGCTACCGCCGACAAAGTCCATGTAATAACTAGTGCCGGGAGTCAGGTTGGCCAAATTCGACCAATTATCATCCCGCCAGAGGCGCGCCACTTCCACCCCTTCCCCTAATAAATAGTTAGCCTGAACCTCTCTTAAATTGTCTTCGGCTACCACTAAAGACCTTCCTCCGGCCTCGCTCACCGCCAAAAAGGCCAGCGTGATGATAAACACGCCCGTCATAACCTCCACCGTGGAAAAACCCTTCTTGATCATCTCAATAATCAGCTGGCAGTCACCAGACCGCTTTTTAATATATTAATAGTTTTTTTGATATTGGTGGCGTTTTTGAAACGCACCTCAAGCGTGCCGTACTGATTGGTCTTGCCGGACAGACGTTCAAACATGGCGTCCACCCCCCCGCCGTTTAAACTTATGTTGACAATTTCAAGAGCGCTGTCGACAAGATACGCCTCGTTCGAAACGTCAGAAGCCGAGTAGGCAACTCCAGAAAATAAAACCGCCCGATCGCCCTCGAGATGCACTCCGTAACTCTTATCATCTTTCGCTCTCAAAGTTCGCTCGCGCGCGTCCACTATCTGCCTCGCGATATTCTCCGCGCCATTTTTGAGGATTTGATTACGACGCGCGCTCGCCAAAGAGTACGTCACGATGCTTGCAACCACCCCCAGTATGGCCACCACCACGAGCAGCTCCATCAGGCTAAAACCTTTTTTGCATTTTACACTTTGCATTTTGCATTTTACGTTTTGCGTTTTGCACTTTGCGCTTTGCATTTTGAACTTACTTTATCCCCGTGCCAATACTATAAATCGGCTGAATCATGGAGACGGCGAAAAATCCCACCGCCCCGCCAATGACCACCATCAGGATCGGCTCAACTACGGTCGAAAGATCTTTGGTAACTTGATCGACCTCCTCTTCGTAAAATATGGCCACCTTGAGAAGCATCTCGGGCAGTTTGCCCGTCTCCTCTCCCACGCTCATCATTTCGCCGGCCAAGACCGGAAAAAGCTTGCTCTCGGTTTGGAATAAGTTTGATAGAGGCGAACCTTTTTGAATTGAATCTTTGGCTCTCAAGAGAGCTCTCTGATAATGCACATTCTGAACCACCTTGCCGGAGATCTCAAGCGCCCCCAACAAATCCATGCCGGATGAAACTAAAGTGGAAAGCGTGCGGGTGATAAGAGCCGTGTTCATCTTCCTCGCAATCGGCCCAATGAGCGGCACTGAAATAAACAGTTTATGAAATATGAGCTTACCTTTTTCACTTCTAGAAAACCTGTAAATCACATAAATGACGCCGGAAAGAATGGCCAAAAAAGTAGCCAACCTATTCACCAAAAAATCGCTTAAGCCGATGATTATTTTAGTGCTGGTAGGCAATGGCACATTGAGCTCCTTAAATGTAGTGGCGAGCGTCGGCACAATATAAATAAGCATAAGCGCGCCGATCAAAATCATGGCGATGATGATAATAGCCGGATACACCATGGCTCCCTTGATTTTTTTGCGAAGAGCATAAGTCTTGCCAAGCTGGCTGCCGACGGCCGCCAGCGACTCGGAGAGCTTGCCCGAATTCTCGCCTACCATCACCATGGAAACGAAAATGGGTGAAAAAACTTTAGGGTAATTTTGAATGGCCGCCGAGAGCGAATCGCCTCGATCAATAGCCTTGCTAATTTCTGTCAATATTTTTTTCAGTCTCGGATTGGCGCTCTGTTTTTCAAGAGCGATGAGCGCCCTCGAAAGCGAGAGGCCGGCCGAAAGCATGGCCGCTAAATTATTGGCCAGAAAAACTTTTTCTTCCAGTTTGATGGGATAAAATGAAGCGAGGGAGTCGAACGACATTTTAAGACCACTTTTTTTGAGACCTGACTCGCTTATGGTAAAAGGGGTAAGACCTTCTTTACGAAGAGCGCGCGCCAGCTCGTAACGATCGCTCGCTTCCATCTGCCCCGAAACTTCTTCTCCCGTGTTTTTTTTAGCTTTATAAAAAAATTGCATAAGACTATTCCCCCACCACTCGATACACCTCTTCAAGACTGGTCACGCCGCAAGCCGCCTGAAACAGCCCGTCTTCAAAAATAGTAAGCATGCCTTCTTTGACGGCCTGCTCCTCGATAATCTGACTGGTAGCTCCCTTCATGACGAGATCGCGGATAGTGGCCGACATCTTAAGCACCTCGCTTATTGTGATGCGACCGCTGTACCCTTCCGGACAATCAGCAGAAGATGACGGTCTCAAGAAAGGCATCTTTTCCCACGAGTCGCTGGCCTTGACCTTATTTTCTTTTTTGAGAGCTTCGAACACCTTTTCCAAATTGGCATGTTTTTTGAGATCTTCAAGTTCCGTCTTGGAAAGAAAATATTTTTCAGACGCGCGGCAGAGTCGTCTTAGGAGGCGCTGGGCAATGATAGCGTTCACGGTGGAAACAAGGAGAAAAGGCTCGCCCCCCATGTCAATCAGGCGTGGAATGGCTCCGGCGGCCGAATTGGTGTGAAGGGTGGAAAGCACCAAGTGGCCAGTCAGGGCGGCGTTGATGGCGAGGCCCGCCGTCTCGCCGTCTCTAATCTCTCCTACCATGATAATGTTCGGATCTTGGCGCAAAAGAGTGCGCAAGCCGCTCGCAAACGTAAGACCGATATCGGGTCTGACTTGGGTCTGATTGACTCGCGCCATCTGGTATTCGATGGGGTCCTCGATAGTGGAGATGTTCACCTTGGGTGTATTTAAGATGTCTATCAAGGTGTAAAGAGTAGTGGTCTTGCCCGACCCGGTCGGGCCGGTGGTCAGCAAGATACCCGTGGTCGCCCTCGTCCCCTGATGAATGCGCTCGAGCGCCTCGCCGTGAAAACCCAAGGATTCCAGATGAAAACCTTTAGTATTTTCGGGCAAAAGACGCAAAGCGATCTTTTCTCCGTAAAAGGTGGGCAAAACCGAAACGCGGAAAGAAACTTTCTGGGCGGTTGCTCCGTCGGTCTCTATCTTGAAACGACCGTCTTGAGGCAATCGTTTTTCATCAAGCCGTAAGTTGGAAAGCACTTTGATACGCGCCACGATGGCC
>CAYJVD010000046.1:0-5025 GCA_964373585.1 uncultured Candidatus Saccharibacteria bacterium | reverse complement strand
CAATTTCGGCGCCTTAGCACCGAAATTGGGAACTAAAGTAGAAATCAAAAATCTTAATTCGTTCAGAGCGGTAGAGGCGGCTATTGAATATGAAATAATAAGACAGACCGAACTTCTCAAAACAGGCGGGGTGATTATCCAAGAGACCCGGGGTTGGAATGAAAACATCGGTCAGACTTTTTCACAGCGATCCAAAGAAGAAGCTTTTGATTATCGTTATTTTCCTGAACCGGATCTGCCTAAACTGAAAATAAGCGAGGTGGATGAGTTTCGCAATCTGGCTTCCAGTTTGCCCGAACTGCCTTGGCAAAAGAGAGAACGGCTTTTGGTCAATTATGATTTAAGAAAAGAGGCAGTCGAGCTATTTTTGGAAAATAAAGAGATGGGTGATTTTCTGGATGCGGTCAGTCTTTGCCTTGGATATCAAAAAAATCTAGTGCAACTGGCGTCAAATTATATCAGTTCAGATCTGGCCGGCCTGATTACCAGTTTTGCTGTGCAAGATTGCAAAATGGAACCACGCCATTTCGCCGAGCTTATGCGTATGCTAGACAAGGGAGAAGTGGCCTCGCGCGCGGCCAAGAACATCTTGAGTATTATGCTGGGGCGTACAAGCGAGAGCCCGCGAGAGATCGCCGCCAGAGAAAATCTATTGCAAGAAAGCGGTGAAGAAAACTTAAAAATAATAGTCAAAGAGATTATTGCTAGAAATGAAAATATAGTGGCGAGTTACAAGAGCGGCAAAGAAAATGCTCTTCAAGCCTTGATAGGGCAGGCCGTTCGAGAAACCAAGGGCAGGGCCAATCCCCAGGTTTTGAAAACTATTTTTTTGAGTGAGTTGAAATAAAAACAACTTGGAAGCTTCGCTTCCAAGTTGCGCTTCCAAGTTGTTTAACGTGAGCGTGGAAAGGTGAGAAAAAGAAAGATTAGGAAGGTGGTAACGCAGATACCGATCTCCGCGAATTTTTCGTTCCCGCGCCATCGTTCTTGGGTGGCGGCCAATCTCGGGAACGAATTTTTGGGGTACACCAGATCGAAGTCGTGCGATCCGGTGACCGGCCAGAGCACCCAGAAATGGTGAATGCCGTCCGAGAGAACGCACCCCCAGCCGATCCAGACGGCCGCATGTCCGAGCTCCTCGTTCGGAAACCAGTTCCGAGCGAGAATGAGCGCGAGTCCCACATATCCGTGATGGATACGCAGCCCCCCCGTTAGTCGACCGACGAGGCCCGTGTTCTGGGTGGACTTCTTTTTCAGAACGAATCTGAAAAAGCAAGTAAGTGCCTCGAAGCCCAGAACAAACAGAATGGCATAGAGCGCGTCCGTCCTAGACCCGAAGAAGGGAACTGTCAACTAGACCACCTCCAGTCGAAGAACTACCGTTATTACCTAATCAACCATGGCACGACGGGACATCACTTGTCAAGTCGAAAAATCATCGCAAAAAGGGGCTGGTCGGCATAGAATGCGCATATGAGGAAGGAGAAGTTTCAGGAATTTTATCGTAAATTGAACCCCAGACAAAAAGAGGCGGTGGACGCCATCGAAGGCCCGGTCATGGTGGTGGCCGGTCCGGGTACGGGTAAGACCCAGATCCTTACCCTTCGAATCGCCAATATTTTGTTAAAGACAGACACGCCGCCGGATGCCGTCCTCGCGCTCACTTTCACCGATTCGGCGGCTTATTCCATGCGCCGCAGGCTGCTTGAGATCATCGGCAGTCTGGCTTACAGAGTGAACATCCACACTTTTCATGGCTTTGCTAACGACATCATCCAGACATACCCCGATCGATTTCCGAGTGTCGTGGGCGCCACCCATATTGGCCAGATTGAACAGGTAAAATATTTTCGCAAAATCATAGAGGAAACGCCTCTGAATAAACTGAAGCCGTACGGCAATCCGTTTTACTATCTCCAGCCGCTTATGAAAGCTGTTAGCCAACTAAAACGCGAAGATATTGGCTACCTTGATTACCAAAAATTAAAAGACAAAGAGGAAAAAGAGTCAGAGCTTAGTCTCATCTACTCACTTTATCAGGAGACTTTGCGCAAAGAACATCTCTACGATTATGACGACATGATTATGGAAGTGATCAAGACTTTGCGTCGCGATAAAGATTTTTTACTGAATCTGCAGGAGAATTTTCATTACATTTTAGCTGATGAATATCAGGATACAAACAGTTCTCAAAATGAAATGCTGCGCCTGCTGGCTAGCTTCCACCAGAGCCCTAATCTCTTCGTGGTGGGGGACGGCAAGCAGGCCATCTATCGCTTTCAAGGCGCTTCTTTGGAAAATTTCCGCTCATTCGAGAGACTCTATGCCGGAGTCAAAATCATTACCTTAAGAGAAAATTATCGCTCGTGTCAGCCCATCTTGGATTGCGCCCATAGTCTTATGCCAGAAAATAAACTGACGGCCAGCCTGAAAGTCTCCAAGGGCGGAGTGGAACTGGCAACATTCGCTAAAAAAGACCAAGAGGTTCTCTTTCTGGCCGAGGAGATCAAGAGAAAGATCAAGGCCGGCGTCTCTCCGTCCCAAATAGCCGTTCTTTATCGCGACAACAAAGAAGCCGAGCCGCTTGGAGTGCTTTTTGAACGATATCGATTGCCTTACATTATCCAATCCGATGAAAATATTCTGGAGGACCAGACTCTTGGTAAATTCATTCTGCTCTTGCGGGCGGTCCATTTTTTTGGAGAAGAGGAGGCACTCATGCGGGCTTTACACATCGATTTTTTGAAAGTCGAGAGTCTGGCTCTTTATAAATTATCGGTCCAAGGGAAAAAGGCTAAGGAAAATCTTTATGCGCTCATGTCTAGAAATCCTAAATTTAAAAAACTGTATCTTAAAATCTCAAGCTGGCATTCGGCCAGCCTCAATAAAAATCTTTTGGAGGTGCTTGAGATCGTGGCCAGAGAGTCCGGGTTTATCCGCCATCTGTTTAGATTGCCGGACGGTTTCGAGAAGCTAGAAAAGCTGGACGCTTTTTTTAGAGAGATCAAGAATTTTTTGGAAAAGGATCGCGCTTTTAATTTAGGGGCGCTTTTTGAATATCTTGCTCTGATGGAGGAGCATAAAATATCCATTGGCAAAGCCTCTTCTCCTTTAGATAAAGACGGAGTGCGCTTGCTGACCGCTCATCGTTCTAAAGGGCTTGAGTTCGATCATGTTTATATCGTGGGAGTGACGGATGATCGTTGGGGAGGACGGAGAAAAATAAATCATTTCAGGTTGCCTTTTGACGAGGAAGCGAGCGGTGAAGATGACGAGCGGCGGCTTTTTTATGTGGCTCTCACGCGGGCCAGAAAGGAGGTTACGATCACATTTGCCAAAGAGGGGCTGACTGCCGAGCCTAAGTTCGCCAGTCGTTTTATCGAGGAGATTGATAAAAAATATTTGCGTTAAGTTGAAAATGAACTTCATAAAAAATTAGTAAAGCCGGATTTTTTGGCCAGAGCGCCCCGGATCGTCAAAGCCAAAGATAAAAAATTTTTGAACGAGCTTTTTTATCATCACGGACTGTCCGTGACCGCCTTGAACAACTATTTGAAATGTCCTTGGCTTTATTTTTACAACAATCTCATTCGCGCGCCGCGCGCCCAGAATAAGTTCGCCCTTTACGGCACCAGCGTGCACGCGGCCCTCAAAGATTTTTTTAATGAGTGGCAGAAAGGCGCGAAGTCGGGCAAGCAGAATCTTTTGAGCCTTTTTGAACTCCATGCCGAAGCGCAAGCTTTTAGCGCGAGGGATTTAGAGGCCACGCTTCTCCTCGGCAAGAAAAGTTTGGCGGGTTACTATGACGCGTACCACCAAGCTTGGAAAAGACCTATTCTAAACGAGTTTGAAGTCAGGGGGGTTGATCTGGGCAGAGGATTGAAACTAACCGGTAAGATAGATAAGCTTGAAATATTGAGAGAGGGAGGAGGGCAGAGAGAGGTGAATGTGGTAGATTATAAAACCCGTAAACCTCTTTCACGGAATGAACTTTTGGGCAAGACTAAGAACGCCAGCGGGGATTATCTGCGGCAGTTGGTTTTTTATAAGTTACTGCTTGAACGCTACAAGCCAGACAGATTTATGGTGCCATCCGGCGATATAGATTTTATCGAACCTGATCCCAAGGGGCGATATAAAAAAGAAAGTTTTGTTTTGGAAGAGAGTCAGGTAAAAGAGCTTGAAGAACTTATCCGGAAAGTGGCGAAAGAAATTATCGGACTGGAATTTTGGAAGAGATTTTGTTCTGATCCAAAATGCGAATATTGCCAGTTGCGCAAAATCATGCGCGCCTGAAAAATGTTCGAAGTGAGTCTTCGAACATTATTTGGGGAAAGGTTTAACCTTTCCCCGGTGTGACTCACCTCCTACTTAGTGTCTTGAATAAGGCGGGTATGGTAAAGACCGGAGAGCATGATGAGAGCCAGAATTAGGTAGAGAGATTGATAGTTAGTAAACGAAAGGACGAGACTGCCCAGAAGGGGAGCCGCTAGAAAAGCCAGCGGTCGGCTGTCTTTAAAAAAGCTGATGGCGTTGGTGTTCTTGGCGGAGACATGTTTGTAAAAATAACTTTCAGTCATGATCTCGATCATGCTGGCGCCGGTTCGTGTCAAAAAGAGAAGGGCCGCCCAAATGTAAACTTCTTTAACGGTTATAAACGCCAAGACAGAAGTAAAAAGAGAAATGATAATAAAGCCTCCCGCCAAAAGCTCCTTCTCTCCCCAGTATTTATCTGCTAATTTGCCAAGCGGTATTTCGAATAAGACAAAAGGCAAAAGCATGATAGGAAAGATGATACCGATCTCTTGCCACGAAAAACCTACATAACGAGTAAGATAGATGGGCGTGTAGATGACCATCCAAGCGTAGAAGAATTCCAGCAGGAATCTAGCCCAAAATATATTATAAAGATTTTTGTTTTCTTTGATGTTTGCGAGCGACCGCCAAAAGGGCACGCGATCGTAGGCCAGATCCTTTACCTTGGAAAGTTTCCAAAGAACTATCATGAGACTAGGTAAGGCCAAG